>JAMDCN010000100.1 GCA_023489025.1 Deltaproteobacteria bacterium
CCGATCGCCATCCCGACGATTCCCGCCTCGGCCAGCGGCGTGTCGACCACCCGCTCCGGGCCGAACCGCGCCCACAGCCCTTCCGTCGCGCGGAAGACGCCGCCGCTCTTCCCGATGTCCTCTCCCAGAAGGACGACCCGGGGGTCGCGCTCCATCTCGTAGCCCAGCGCGTCGCGAATCGCCTGGACCAGCGTCATCGTCGCCACGGGGTCACCTCTCGACAAACTCCCGGGTCCATTCCCGCTGCTCTTCCAGGTGCCAGGGCATTTCCGCGTAAACGTCCTCGACCAGGCTTTCGGGAGGAACCGGCGGGGCGGACTCGCACGCCGCAACGGCCCGCCGCACCTCTTCCCGCGCCTCCTCCTCCGCCGCCTTTCCGGCGGCTTCGTCGAGAAGGCCGAGCCGCGCAAGATGCGCGGCGAACCGCCGGACCGGGTCCTTCTCCCCCCAGGCGCGGACCTCTTCTTCGGAGCGGTAACGCGTCGGATCGTCGGAAGTCGAGTGCGCCCCCATCCGGTACGTCACCGCCTCGACGAGCGTCGGCCCCCTCCCCTCGCGGGCCCGCTCGAGGGCGCGGCGGGTAACGGTGTAGACGGCCAGGATGTCGTTTCCGTCCACGCGGACGCCGGGGATCCCGTAAGCCGCGGCCTTCACCGCAACGGATCCCGCCGCCGTCTGCCGCGAGAAGGGGAGGGAGATGGCGTACTGGTTGTTGCTGCAGAAGAACACGTTCGGCGTCCGGAAGACGCCCGCGGAATTCATCGCCGCGTGGAACTCCCCCGTGGAGCTGCCGCCGTCCCCGAAATACCCGATGACCGCCACCTTCTCCCCGCCCAGCATGGCGGCGTAGGCGACCCCCACCGCCTGGGGGAGCTGGGTGGCGACGGGAGAGGACACCGAGACCACGCGCCCCGACCGGTCGCACCAGGGGTTGGGCATCTGCCTGCCTTTCGTCGCGTCCGCGGAATTGCCGAAGAGCTGTCCGACGAGAGCGGAAAGGGGGTATCCGTGCATGAGGGCCGCCCCCTGGTCCCGGTAGGAGGGGAACATCCAGTCGCCCTTCCTCAGGGCGAACCCGGATCCGATCTCCGCCGCCTCCTGCCCGGCGGCGCCGATATAGAAGCCGATCCGCCCCGCCCGCTGGAGATGCTGCGCTTTCTCGTCCAGCGCCCTCAGGAAAACCATTTTTTTGAATAGAAAAAGGAGGGTTTCCCCGTCGAACCCGGGGTCCAGGTCCGGGTCGACGGACCCGTCTCCGCGAAGCGCCACCAACAACGGCAGTTCCATGCCGGCCTCCGTTCCTGGAATCGTACGCGCCTCTTCTTCTCCGATGAATCTTCCCGCGGGAGGATTCACCCGCCCTCTTCCTCCACGGTCACCTTCCCGCGGCACGCCTTCTTCTGCGCCGCCTTTTTCGGGTCCGGGATCACCCGGACCGGCTTCGGCATGATGCCCCGCTCCTTGACCTTGGGAAGGGGAATGACGATCTTCTTTTTCGCCCGCGGCACCCCTTTCGGCTCACTTCCCCCCGGATCACGTCCTTTGCGCGGAGATCCCCTATTTGCGCCTCCGTGTACCCGATCCCCGCGAGGATTTCCTCGTCGTGCTCCCCCAGCCGGGGAGAACGGCGGGGGGTCGCCTCCTCCGCCCCGGCGGCCTTGATCGGCAGTCCCAGCTGCCGCTCTTTCCCCCCCAGGGGAGATTCCACCTCGATCACCATCCGCCGCGCCTGCGCGTTGGGGTGCGAAAGCGCCTCGGACAGGGAGAGAACGGGGGAGAGGCAGACGTCGTGCTCCCGGAAGAACCGCACCCACTCGTCCCGGCCCTTCGCCGCGAAGACCTTTCCCAGCTCGGCCCGCGTGCGCTCCGCCTCCTCGCCGTCGGCGTACTGGCGGCTTAGCAGGTCCTCCCGGCCCAGCGCACGGGTCATCCTCTCCCAGAACCAGGCCTCCAGGGGACCGATGCTCACGTACCCTCCATCGGCGCACTTGTACGTGTTATAGCAAGGATATTTTCCGGTAAGGGGCATGTTTCCGCGTTTCGGGGAAACGCCCTCCGAAAAATATTCCGCCGCGTTGAACGCATGCATGGCCATCGCCCCGTCGGTCATCGAAATGTCCAGCCACGTCCCCTTTCCGGAAGACTGCCGGCCAAGGAGCGCCATCAGGATCCCCGAGAGCGCCATCATGGCCCCGCCGAAAAGGTCGCCGATCTGGACCGGGGGCGCGACGGGAGGTGAATCCCGGTGGCCGCACAGCCCCAGGATCCCCGCATAGGAGGTGTAATTGATGTCATGCCCGGCAATGTCGCGCATCGGGCCGGTCTGCCCGTAGCCGGAGATCGAGCAGTACACCAAGCGGGGGTTTTCCGCCGAGAGGGTCGCGTAGTCCGCGCCGATCCGCGCGGCGACGCCGGGCCGGAACCCTTCCACGACGACGTCGGCGCCGGCGGCAAGCTTCCGGAAGGCCTCCCGCCCTTCCCCCGACTTGAGGTTGAGCGTGAGGCTGCGCTTCCCCCGGTTCAGGTACCGGTCGGCCGGCGAGGTCCCCGGCTCCCCCGCCGAGAAGGGGTTCCGGACGCGCGGGTTGGGCTCGTCCACCTTGATCACGTCCGCCCCGTGGTCGGCCATCATCATCGTGCAGAAGGGCCCCGGAAGCTGCAGCGACAGGTCCAGTACGCGGATCCCCGAAAGCGTCAACATCCCTTGCGCCTCCCCGACGGCGATTCTTGTGCTATCGTATTCAACGTATGGAAAAGGGGTTCCCGATCTCCCCGGAGCGCGCGGTCTTCCTGTCCGACGCCCATCTGAACCAGGACGACATCCATTCCCGCAATTTCGTCGCCCTCGCCGAAAAGGCCGCCGCCGAACACGTCGCCCTGTTCCTGCTGGGCGACGTGTTCGACCTGTGGTTCGGCAGTCCCGGCCTCACCTTCGGGTTCCAGAAGCCGGTCGTCTCGCGCCTGCGGGAACTGCGCCGCGGAGGACTACGTTTATATTATGTGGAGGGGAACCGGGATTTCTATCTGAAAAAGTACCACGAAGGGCAAACGTTCGACTCGGTGGCCGAGGTGGAGATGAGAGCGGCCGTCGGGGGGAAGCGGCTCTACCTTTCCCACGGGGACACGGTCAACCGCGCCGACATCGCCTACCGGTTCTGGAAGGCCATCTCGAAGAACCGCCTCGCCTTCGGGGCCGTCTCCGTGCTCCCCTCCTCGGTCGTCCTTCCGCTCGCCGACCGGTTGGAGAGGAAGCTCAAGCGGACCAACCGCCGCTTCCGGGGATCGTTCCCGGAAAAGGACTGCCGGGAGTTCGCGTTGCGGCGGTTCGCGGCGGGCGTGGATTTCGTGATCCTCGGCCATTTCCATTCCGAGCGGTTGCTCCGGTTCGCCCAGGGGCAGGCGACCAAGGTGCTGGCGGTGCTCCCTTCGTGGAGGGAGGAGTGGCGGTACTTCTTCCTGACGGCGGAGGGGGAGTTCGGATTCCGCGCTTTCCGGCCCGACGTGCCGCTCCTTCCGTAAAAAAACAACTCGTCAGAGATCTCCGCCCTCCCAGTCATCCCACGCTCCTTGACCGTAGATCATGATCCCAGGGGCGCCTCCGGAGGATATTCGGTTGTTGGAGTCGGTGCGCGAACAGACCGAGTTGCCGTTCCGGTAGAGCGTCAGCACGTTTCCTGAAATGCCGAGCTTGAATGTGTCGGTCTGTGCGAAGGAGCCGGGACAGTCGGCTCCTACCTGCTCATAGGTCCAGCCTGAGCCGTAGACGACATAAATACCGGCGGTGGAGGAGTTGTAAAGGGTCGCAAAGTAGCCGTTCCAGGCACTCCCGTTAAGGGAAGATCGAACGGCCGGTCCGCCGACCTCGGCAGCCGAGACGGAAGAAACGAGCTTGGCCTGGGAATACTGGTTGCCGGTGTAGGACTCGCTGTTCCGGTGGGAATAGGCGTTGTTTGTTGCGGCGGACGATACCACCCGGTTGCTGCTGAGATTGACTCTGGTCCCCTCGTTGTCCGGAGAAGTCCAACTCCCGGCAAGGGGTGTCTCGTTCGGACGATTGAAATTGTCCGTCACCGAAAGACCCGGCGCCGGGTTCACCGTCATAGAGAACTGCTTATCAGACGTATTGTTATTGTTGTCCGTGACGCGCACGGTGAAGTTGCCGGCGCCTGCAGTTGTTGGAGTGCCGCTGATCTGACCCGTATTCTGGTTAAGCGAGAGCCCCGCGGGAAGACTCCCCGTCACGATGGACCAAGCATAGGGGGGCGTCCCGCCGGACGCGGCGAGAGTCTGATTATATGCCGAACCGACGACCCCGTCCGGGAGGGGCGAGGACGTGGTAATCGATAGACCAATACAGTTACAGCACGCGTTCGAGCCGGGGCTTACCGTCGTTCCGTATTCCGCAGGCAAATTATTGTCCCCCGAATTCAACTGGAGATACAAATCCACGTATTGCCCATACCATGGGGAGATGTCCGGGAAATAATTCGTGACGGCAACCCAACTATTGGAGGAGGCAGAGGGATCGGGGGTCTCCGTATAGGTCGTATCGATGCGAAAACGGACTTTCGTGGTATAGATCGTATCGTTGCAGGCTTTCCGTAAATATCCGCCGATGGGTAATCTCTTCGGCAGTTGAGAAGAGATATATATCCTCGCCATGACAACTTCACTCCAGGTATTATCATTTCCTCCGGATCCTTTTATGGAGAAATGTTGCAACCCGCCCCAGGATCCGAGAGCCATCCATGCCGACCCGGTATGATAGTCGTACGTGTTATCCGTCGTATTGAAGATCAGCAGACCTTGCGCGGGATTGGCAATTGCATCGCGTTGCGCCGCGGTGAGCCGGGGGGGCAGGAAACCGCTTGTCGTGGAGCTTACGTCGATCGCCGCCGATGCTGCGGGGGTCGCCGTCCCCACTCCGATTTTTCCGTTGACGATGAGATCGCCGTTGCCTGCATTTATATTCCCTGCGAATAACAGGAAACCGCTCAGCACGACAATCAACTTCTTCATGAATCCCCCCCTTCCTTTGCTCATCGAATTCAGATGGTCCATTTATTTTTCCAGAATGAAATTCTTTATCGTGGCGGTCCCATCGCCGACCGTAATCGATCCATAAAGCGTCGTGCTCCCCGCAAAGCCGGAAAAGTCCCAGTTATAACCGCCGTCTAAAGTGACCGAAATGTTCCGATTCATGTTTATGCTTTCCGCAAGACTTTCGCCTTTGCATTGGATCACGCCGCCATCCGCCGCGTCATCGTACGCCGCCTGTATCGTGGGGTAATAAACGGGGTCGGGACCGCTGATCCTGTGCATGGCATCGGGAAGGACATGGATATAGTTGCTCCTCGTCTTTTGGTTCGAGCCGCCGGCGTTGGACACCGTGAGCATAACCGTGTACCGCTTTTCACGATTGCCGATGTTGACGTAGGTGTGAACCGGACTTTGCAGATTGCTGGTGGCGCCGTCCCCGAAATCCCATTGCCATGAATCAGGGTTCCGGGCGGATTGATCGATGAAAGCGACCGCCAGCGGATCGATGCCATGGACGGGAGAAGCGGTGAAATCCGCCACCGGTGGCTTGACTGATCTTTTCTCAAGCCGGTTCCCCACATTGTCGTAGGAATATCTGATTATCGTGCCATCGGGGTATTGAACCTGTTCCAAACGATTCAATTCATCATAAAGGTAGTTCAGGCTATCAGCGTGGGAGTATGATGCCGTAATTAAAAACAGGAGAATAAAACCTGTATATATAACCAATCTATTGTTTGTTTTTAATGGCATCCAAATATCCCCCAACAATGAATAATAATTTTTCATAATGAATTAAATCAGATTTCGATAATATGCATGTACCTCCCCGACCCATGGTTGTAGTACCTGAAGTAGTTCTGGTGCAACACTGTCTCGGCGTCGAAGTATTGTTCTGGAACAATATCAGGAAACAAATTACTGCCTTTATGTTAATTTTTTGTTAACAAAAGGAATCCAGCATATCGTTAATATCAGAATCCCCAGAATCAAATATTTTTCCCAAAACATTCCGACGTTACTATCATCTCTAAAAAGGTATTGCGCCATTGTGATAGCAACAAATGTTAGCGAAGCCAAGACGACGCTTGCGAATATTACTTTTAAATATCTAATAAAAATGTTCATATCCAAAGTTTACTTTGAACATTCATCGCATGGTTCCACGCGCCCTTGTGTGACTGTTGAGGAACCAGCAGCAAAGGATGCACTGAAATCAAACCCTTTAATTATTCCAAAACCAACTTCGGCATAAGCATCTCCAAGTAATAAAAAAGCAGTGTAACCAATCCCTTTGCCACCTGTAACTCTACTTGGGAGAATTGCTCCTGCTGACACTATTGTAAACGTTCCGTTGAAAACCCAAGGATTCGGGGTTGATTCAAAATTGTGAAAGGTGACACTAGTGTAGTGTCCCAGTAATATATTTACAACGCCGCCCCATCGTGATAGACTCCGGGGCATGTGGGAAAAAGCGAACGCCCTGAAGATGACGAACGAGCAGCGCGCAACATTGGAAGCTTGGAACCGGGCCAAGACCAGCCCCCAGCGAACTGTCCTGCGGGCGCGCATTTGCCTGTTGGCGGCGGAGGGCGTGTCGAACAACGCGATCGCCGCCCAACTGTCTACCTCCCGCCCGACGGTGATCCAATGGCGCAAACGTTTCGAGGAACTTGGGCCGATGGGCTTGGCCGAGGACGCGCCCCACGGCCCGAGTCAAAAGGCTCTTCCGCCGGACCGGGTAAACGCCATCGTCGAGGCGACGCTCCGCACGACACCGCCTGATGCCACGCAGTGGTCCGTGCGTTCGATGGCCAAAGCCAAAGGGGTCGGCAAGTCCACGGTGCAACGGATATGGGACGCGCACGGTCTTCAACCCCATCGGGTCGAGACATTCAAGTTGTCCAGAGACAAGAGGTTTGTCGAGAAACTGACGGACGTGGTGGGGGTGTACCTGAATCCGCCGGACAAGGCGGTGGTGCTGTGCGTGGACGAGAAGAGCCAAGTTCAGGCGTTGGACCGGACGCAGCCCGGTTTGCCGATGAAGAAGGGGCGCTGCCAGACCATGACCCATGATTACAAGCGCAACGGCACCACGTGCCTGTTCGCGGCGTTGAACGTGCTGGAAGGAAAGGTCATCGGCTCCTGTTATCCCAGACATCGGAACATCGAATTCCGAAAGTTCCTGCGACAGATCGACGCCGCCGTGCCCGCGGAGTTGGCCATCCACATGATCTTGGACAACTACGGCACACACAACCATCCCAGGGTCAAGGCGTGGCTGGAAAAGCATCCTCGTTTCCACCTTCATTTCACGCCGACCAGTTCGTCCTGGTTGAACCTGGTGGAGAGATGGTTCGGAGAGATCACGCGTAAGCGCATTCGTCGCGGGGTTTTCCGCAGCGTCCCGGAACTCGTCGCGGCGATCGAAGATTTCATCCGGATCAACAACGAGGCTCCCAAACCGTTCGTCTGGACGAAAAAGGTCGATGCCATCTTGGAAAAGGTTGCTCATTGTAAAGCCGTCTTCGGGACACCACACTAGAGGTTGCGCCTGAAATAGTTACTCCGGCACCGGTAGCCCCTCCATATGCCCATCCTTTTGCAATTCCTCGCTTACCGTTTACACATTCTGATTTAAGGTCATAGCGGTATACGGAAGCTCCAACCAATGCTGTTGCCGATACCCCTGTGAAGCTACCAGTCCAATCTATGAGTCCACTTGGATCAATGTTATTTATCGGATTCCCTCTTACATAAACGTATAAATGGTTTGTTCCTTGATTTATCCCTATCGGATCCGGCTCGATGTACCTCCCCATCATCGGATCGTAGTCCCGGAAGTAGTTCTGATGCAGTCCGGATTCCTGGTCGTAGTATTGTCCCGGGAATCGCAGGTTGTTCACCACGGTCTGGATCGGCGTCCCCAGTTCGTTTCCGAAGGGGTCCACGTCCACCTTCCACACGATTGCCTGCGACTGGTCCGTCATCATCTTCGGCGTCCCCAGGTGGTCGGTGTGGTAGTAATAGACCGAGGATCCCCTCACCATCGCCAGGGGCCTGTCTTCCAGGTAGACGTAATCCGCAAGCAGGTTGCCCGCGCCGTCGGTCTCCTCGATCAGCCTGCCCGCAAGATCGTAGTGAAAAACCGTCGTGGCGCCCGCTGCGGTCTTGATCGCCCGCCGCCCCTTCCCGTCGTAGGTGTACTCCCCCTTGACGGTGATTCCCTCCAGCACCCGGATCAGCCGCCGGTTCCGGTCGTACACAAAACTTCTCACCCCGTCGGCGACCGGGTTGCCGCTTGGGTCGTACTGGTACGTGCGGAGAACTCCCCCCTCGGAAACGCTCATCAGCCGGTTCGCCTGGTACGTATAGGCGGCGAGGATTCCGCCCGGGCCGTAAGTGGGCGACGGGGCGGGGTTCAGGCTGTCGGCAAGCGAGATGATGTTCCCCACGTTGTCGTAGGAAAAGGAAAGCGCCGTCACCCCAGGGACGGTGATGGAACCGTACCGGTTCGCCGCGTCGTACGCATGGGACGTCGTCAGCCCGTTGCCCGGCGTGTAGGAGAGAAGGTTGCCCGCATTATCGTAGGCGAATCCGCCGGCCAGCACCGTACTGCCGCCCAAAGTAGCCGTAACCGAGGTGGGACGGTTTACG
>JAMDCN010000089.1 GCA_023489025.1 Deltaproteobacteria bacterium
CTCGACCGCCGTCTCCACGTTGCCGAACGCGGTGATGACGAGCACCGGCACCTCGGGGGCCTGCGCGCGGATCCGGCGCAGCACGTCGATCCCCGAGATCCCGGGCATCTTGACGTCCGTGATGACGAGATCAAACTTCTCCGGAGAGAACAAGGAGAATCCCTCCTGCCCGTCCGCGGCCGGCGTAAGCTCGTATCCGGCCCGGCGGAGGTTGAAGAGGGCCACTTCCCGCCCCGCCTTGTCGTCATCGATGAAGAGAATCCGCCCGGTCATCCCGCCTTCCCCTCTCCCACGTCGGTTGTTTCGCATGTGCCAAATCGCCGGTCGTCGAGGTCTTTTTACGCAATCGGTATGCCATGCGCGCGTCAATCGTTACGTTCAATAAAAACAATACGTTATATGAATGGAGAGGATCAGAAGGCCGCCGGGGCGCCCAGACCTTGCAGAACATTCTTCGACAGGTCGAGACATTTATGCATACGGAGCGGCTGCGGAAGCACGTTCCCCAATCATGAGAGGGTCACATGAGGAATGAACTCCACGCGAAGAGCAAATTCTGTAAGATGGGCTAATGAAGCCGCTGACATCCAGGAAGCGGATCGCTTTGCTGTCTCTTGCCGGGGCGGCTGCAGGCTATCTCTTTGTCCACCCCTACGCGATGATGGTCTACGGCCTCTACGGGCACTCCGGCGCGCCGGACGGGCATCGAAGCTTCCAACGGCTCCTGAAGACGATCGTTCTCTCTTTCCACCCCGACATGCTGCTCATGGGAATCCCGTTCGTCCTCCTGGGGGCCGTTTCGGGGATGTTATTGGGATCTTGGCTATCGGCCCGGGCGCATCAGGTCGAGATGGAAAAAAAGTTTCTGGCGGTTGAGACCGTACGGCAGCTCACGGTCACCTTGGCCCATCACCTGCTCAACGCCGCTGCCGGGGTCGGACTGGCCGCGTCCTGGGCCATCAGGAAGGAACAGGACGAGGAAATCAGGCGGCGGCTCGAGGCCATTCGGGAGGAAGCCCGGCGGGTCGAGGCGGTGGTTGAAACGCTGAAAACTCTGGATACCGTCGCCACCGAACGTTACATCAAGGGCAGCACGACCATGATGATCGACATCCGCAAGGAGCTCATGGAGAGGCTTAAGCGGAGCGAAACGGAGCAACGCTCCGGCAGGCCCCCGCCGCCGTTCCGGCGCGGATCTCCTTAATCCCTGAACTTCCTGTGGCAGGTGGCGCAAACCTCCAGGATCCGCCCGTAGGCGATGCCTGCCTTGGGCAGATCGCCGGCCTTGAGGGTCGCCTGGAGGCCCTTCGCCCTCTTCTCCATTTCCACGTACAATCCATGGAACTCCTTCGCCTTCGCCACGTTCTTGTGGGGGGCATCCTTCTCGTGCCCCTTGATCGACGAAGCCAGCTGCTCAGCGCTTTCTCTGGCAATCTTGACATTGCTTAAGACGATGGCTTCCGAAAGGTTTTGCATGGCCTCCCGGAAGTTTCCCATCCTTTCGTGCTGGGCCCTCATGGCTTCCTCGTCGTGCTCCGCAGCCTCCTTGTGATTTCCCGAGGGGCCATGGGCCGACAGGGAGAGCGGGAGGATAAGGCATGCGACACACCAGGCCGCGACCAGGAAGGGGCGCCGGAGATCCATGGGCATGCTCCTTTTCCCAAGGGGAAGGGTTTGGAACCACTATACACATACACTGCTGCTCGGGCCAGCCTGATAAAGAATAGCCTGCGGTTCTTCAAGACTATTCTCCCCTCTCCGTCCTGCCGCTCCCCTTCCTTCCGAAGGCATCACCTCAACTACCTGATATTAAAGCATGAACCATTGAACGGCCTTGTGGCACGTTAGGTGCTTCCGGGATAGGACAAGACTGCCGCCCAAGGCAGGAAAACTCGAGGGAGGATGAGCGATGACGGAAGCAATCGTGACAGTGGCGGGTGTCATGGCGGCGACGTGGATCGGTGTACGGAGTGTGGCCGCCGTGCTTTAGGCGAGAAAATTATGGCGGCCAAAATCCTGCTGGTCGATGACGACAAATCCGGGCGCGAAGTGGCCCTGTTCAACCTCCTGAAGGTGGGATACGAGACGGTTTCGGCCGAAAGCGGCTCGGAGGCGCTCTCCCTCTTCTCCCGGGGGGATTTCGACCTCGTCATTACAGACGTCAGGATGCCGGGCCTCTCCGGGATCGAGCTGCTGCGCCGGATTCGCAAAATGGCTCCCGACCTGCCGGTCATCGTCATAACGGCCTTCGGCGATATGGAAACGGCCATGGAGGCGATGAGGGAGGGAGCCTGCTACTTCATCGTGAAGCCCTTCGAAAGGGACCATCTCCTGCTGGCCGTGGAGAAGGCCCTCGAAAAGAGGTGCCTGGCCGAAGAAGCGGAGGCCCTCAAGGTTCCCGTAAGCGGGGTCGAGCGGGGCATCGTTTGCATCTTTCCCGCGCAAGGAGGCTCCCTCCGGATGGAATCGGGACCCTCCGCGACGGATGCTGTGCCGTTGCAGGCTGAAGAGGACTAATATTAAAGGAGGGAATGTGCGGACCGTCACGGTGTACCGGGTGGATTACCGGAAGCCGGCGGTCAGGCAGTGCTTACTCCGCCGGCTCGAACTCCATCACGGTAAACAAACCGTTCACCTTTTCCGCGGCGAAACGAATCCTGTCGCCTTCCTTCAACCGGTCGAGGGGCGGGTCGCCAGCCTGAACAATAGCCTCCGGGTTCTTTAAGACTATTCTTCATCTCTTGTCCCGCCGCTCTCCTTCCCTGCGCATGATGTTCCCGCAACCATCTGATATTTAATCAATAACCATTGCGCACCCTACTGGCACGCCTGGTGCAGAGGAACAGGACGAGGCTGCCGCCCGAGGCGGGAAGACACAATGAAGAAGGAGGCGCCATGAGGATCGTCACGGTGTACCGGGTGGATTACGTGAAGAAGACAAAGGTTCCGATAGGCGGGGTCGAGGAACGGAGAAAGAAGGATCGGGACGGGAACCTGCTTGGCCTTCTCAGGCTCGCGCGGAAGATCTACGGCACAGGCCCGGAGGACGCCATCCACATCGCCATCGACAGCCGGGAGGCGCGGCGGCCCTGGATGGAGCAGATGGCGGTGTGAGAACTTGGTCTTGAGAGACGTAGGGCCGCATGATGCGGCCTTGCTCTCCCATATAGGAAGGGTGGATGTATATCTTCCGGCGACGTAGAAGGAGGAGAGGGAGATGAAGAGGGGATACACGATCTATCGCGTGGATTACGTCACGGGGAAGAAGGAGGCCATCGGTTGCATCCTGGAGCGCAGGGGGAGGGAGAGAGGGAAAAACCTGATAAGCTTGCTTATGGAGGCTCGGAGGCTTTTCGCGCGCGGGCCGTCGGATGCGATCAACATCGTCCTCGATCCCCCGAAAAATTCGCGTGAGATCCGGGAGGCGGGATTTGCCTGGGGCATCGTGTCGATCGCCTCACGGGTTTGACCGGGGGAAGATACTGCTTGTGGCGGCCGCCACGGTTACCGTATCCTTCCTCCACTTCCTGACCCCTGCCGGGCCTCACGCGTGGCACTGGCTTCATCTCGTCTTTCAGAAGCTTTATTATGTCCCCATCCTGTTGGCCGCCGCATTTTTTGGAGTGCGGGGAACGGCGGTCACCGCCTCCGCAGTGAGCTCCCTGTTTTTCATCCATATCCTGAAGGACTGGAGCGGAGACCCGATGCGGCAGGCCGACCAACTCGGGGAGATCGTCAGCTTCTGGGTGATCGCGGTGGTCGCATCGCTTCTCTTCCAACGGGAATGGCGCGCGCTCGAGGAAACGAGGTTGGCGAACGAGGAAACCCTCGCGGCGCTCGTCTCCTCCCTTGACCTTCGCGAGCATGAAACCGCGCTTCACTCCCGGCGGGTCCGGCAATACACGCTTCTGCTTGCACGGGGTATGGGAATCCGAGGGGAGAAGGCATTGATGAGCACGGGCATGGGCGCCCTTCTCCACGATGTCGGGAAAATCGGGGTCCGGGACAGCGTCCTGCTCAAGACGGACAGCCTGTCGGAAGCGGAAGGAAGGGAGATCCGGCGGCACCCGGAACTCGGCGCGTCGCTCATCGGGGAGATCGGGTTCCTCGAGAGCGCGCGGGAGATCGTGCTCTTCCATCACGAAAAATTCGACGGGAGCGGCTATCCGGCGGGGCTTTCCGGGCAGGCCATTCCGCTCGGGGCGAGAATCTTCGCGGTGGCGGACGTCTTCGATGCGCTTACGACGGCTCGACCTTACCGAAGCCCCGTCTCCTATCGGGAAGCGAGGGAGTTCCTGGCGAAGGAAAGCGGGACGCACTTCGATCCCGCCGTAGTCGATGCCTTCCTTCGGATCCCCTTCGCGGATTGGGCGGAAATCGCCTCAAGCAACGGCGCGGCCCTGCGGGAAGGATGACCCCGCCCGGGAGCATTCCGGGCGATTCCACCATTGCGCCTTGCCGAGTGAAGAATAATCTCTTCCCTTCTCGAGAAAATTCTCCGGCGATGAAGTCCCCCCCTCCGGCCGGCATGGATAATTTCTTGAAAACATAGAATTTATTTATTGGCACGCCCCGTGCAACATATGATTTCCAGCCGGCGAGGAAACCATGAAACCAAATCATAGGAAAGGAAAGAGGAGGTCCAAACGATGAAGAAACTTGCAGGAGTGGCAGCGGTTGCGGCGGTGTCGGCAGTCATGGCATGGAGCGGTGTTTCGCTCGCGGCGGAGAAGCAGGAGGCAAAAGCGCCGAAGCACGGAACCTGGGAGTATCAGGTGGCGCTGGAAACGGGGCAGCTCCCTTCCGAGAGCAGTACTTTTGCGGTCCAATCGGCTTCTGGCGAGAAGATTCCCACGATCGAAATCGGGGGGGTCACCTATCGGATCGGCGTAGATACTCGTTGAAGCCCCGGACACGGGGAGCGCACCGGAAGGAGGAGCCGCCCGGAGGCGGCTCCTCCTTCGTTTGTCGGGTTACAGTCGCGCAGCCTTTCACTCGCTGGACGTTTTCCGATCCTCCCGGCCTACGACGAGGACGGAGATGTTCAGGCGGTGGCGCAGCTCGTCGATGGTCGAACCGTAGAACCAGTCGGAGAACCCCTTGTGCCCGTGGGCGCCGACGACGAGAAGCTCCACGCCGTGCCGGCCGATGATCTCCGGGATGACCTGGACGGGATGCCCGAAGCCGAGCTCCGTCTCGACCTCGACGTCGTATTTGCCCAGCGCCACGGCGTACCGTTTCAGGCGCAGGAAGTCTTCCTGGCTCTCCGTGTCGCCCGCTTCCCTGCCCAGCGCCTTCGCCCCCGCGCTCTCGACGCAGTGCAGGAGAAGGAGGGGACAGCGGGCGGAGGATGCCAGCGCCGCCGCCCGGGCAAGCACCTCGGCGTCCGTCGGGCCGAAGTCCAGCGCCGCCGCGATCTTGCGGAACGCCCGCGAAGGCTCTCCGACCTCCGGCTCGGGGCCGCGGTGGACGTCCGCCGGCCTGCGCTTCCATCCCCGGCGGAACAGGAAGGGCTCCGCGAGGACGTAGAGGAGAAGCAACCCGACGGCGGCGGCCACGGGGAGGGCCACGAACCGCGCCGCCAGGCCGGCCGCGCCCCCCTTGTCCAACCACACCCCGACCTCCCCCGCCACGAGCTTTATGTTGAGGGCCGCGATGATCCCCGCCGCCGCCCATGCCAGGCCCTTCACCCATGTCCGGATGGCGAATGCGCCCATCAGCGCCCTGTCGCTCACCATGTGAATGAGAGGAACGACCGCGAAGGAGAGTTGCAGGCTCAAGACCACCTGGCTCAAGACCAGCAGCTCTCCCGTCGCCCCCTCTCCCCGCCACAGGATGGTCGCCACGGCCGGGACGATGGCCACCGAGCGGGTCACGAGCCGCCGGAGCCACGGCCGCAGCCGGATGTTGACGAACCCCTCCATCACGATCTGGCCGGCGAGCGTCCCGGTGATGGTGGAGCTTTGGCCGGAACAGATCAGCGCGAGGGCGAAGAGGAACGGGGCCAGCGTGGTCCCCACCAGGGGGGCCAGCAGCCGGTGCGCGTCCTGGATCTCGGCCACGTCGAAGTATCCCGACCGGTGGAAGACCGCGGCGGCCATGACCAGAATCGCGGCATTGATGAAGAACGCCATGTTGAGCGCGAAGACCGAATCGATCAGGTTGTATTTGAGCGACTGGTGGATCCCCCGGGCCGTCTTGACCACCTTGCGCGACTGTACCAGGGCGGAGTGAAGGTACAGGTTGTGGGGCATCACGGTGGCGCCCAGGATGCCGATGGCGAAATAGAGCGCGTCGGCGTCCGGCAGGATGGGGACGAACCCCCGGGCGATCCCCGGCAGGTCGGGCCGCGAGATCGCGATCTCCACCAGGAAGCACGCGCCGATCGTCGCCACCATGACCAGGATGAACGCCTCCATTTTCCGGATGCCCGCCTGGTGCAGGAAGAGGATGAGGAAGGTGTCCAGCGCGGTGATGAGGACCCCGTAGATCAGGGGGATGCCGAACAGGAGCTGCAGCCCAATCGCCGAGCCGAGCACCTCGGCCAGGTCGCAGGCGCCGATGGCCACCTCGCACAGGATCCACAGCGCGACGTTGACGGGCGCCGGGTACCGGTCCCGGCAGGCCTGGGCCAGGTCGCGGCCGGACACCAGCCCCAGCCTTGCGGACAGACCCTGCAGCAGCACGGCCATGGCGTTGGACATGAGCAGCACCCAGACGAGAGCGTAGCCGTACCGGGATCCCGCGGCGATGTCGGTCGCCCAGTTCCCGGGGTCCATGTACCCGACGGAGACCAGGTAGGCCGGGCCGGCGAAGGCGAAAAGGCGGCGGAGGAAACCCCGGGATTCCGGGATCGCCACCGTCGAGTGGACTTCGGAGAGGGACTTCTCGTCCGCCATTGCCTTACCCGCCTGTCGGAAGAGCAAGGGAGAACTCGACCCCTTTGCCGTCCGGAAGGTTGCGCACCGAGAGGACGCCGTCGTGCTGGTCCGCGATGCGGGAGCCGATGGAAAGGCCCAGGCCCGTCCCGCCGTCCTTGGTGGTGAAGAAGGGGTCGAAGATCCGTTCGAGCTGGTCCGCGGGGATCGGAGGCCCGGTGTTGGCCACGCGCGCGACGAAGATCCGTTTCTCGCCCTGCCGCTCCCGGCCGATGGAGAAGGTGAGCGTGCCCCCGCCCCGCGGCGCCATCGCCTGGATGCCGTTGATCGCGATGTTCAGCAGGAGCTGGGTCAACTGGTCCGCGTCGCCTAGCACGCCCGGGGTTTCCTCCTCCGGGTAGGGCAGTGTGACCGTTGCCACGCCTTCCTTGCGGGCCTGCGTCTCCACCAGGGAGGCGACCCGGCCGACGACTTCCCGGAGGTCGAGCGGGCGGCGGTCGGCCGGGGCGGGGCGCGCGAACTTCAGGAACCGTTCGGCGGCCTGCGCCAGCCGGTCGATTTCGCCGATGTGGAGATCGAGCATCCGGCGCTCGGGCGCCTCCGGCGGGACGACGTCCCGGAGGATCTCGGCCGTGCCCTTAAGGGCGTGCAGGGGGTTCTTGATATCGTGCGCGATCCCCGCCGTCATCTCTCCCAGCGCCCCCAGGCGGCCCGCCCGGATCAGCTGCGACTCGATCCGCTGCTGCTCCTCCAGCGCGTCGGAAAGCTTCTTCGCCAGCCGCTCCTGCTTCTCCCGCTCCCGGCGCTCCCGGTCGACGAGGAGCCCCGCAACCACCGCCACGATGTTGTAGAGGAGGATCTCCAGCCCCTTCTCCAGCGCATCGGCGGGGTCCCGCGACACCAGGCTGGTGAACGCGTGGGGAAAGTAGATGAGGGAGGCGAACACCGACAGGGAGATTCCTCCGCGCACCCCTTCCGAGAACGCGGCGAACAGGATCGGCAGGTAGTAGAGCCGGCGCAAGACGTCGTGGACCCAGCCGTGATGCGCCGGGGTCCGGTAGTGGAAGGCCGTGATGACCAGGCAGGGGACCCAGGCCGTGAGGATCATCCGGGCCGAAAAGCCCGGCCGGAGGTCGGAGAGCAGGCCCTTCCACAAGGCGCGGGGGGGATTCTCAGGCATCGCGGCGGATCCCGAACTTTTCGATCCGGTAGACGAGGATGTGCCGCGGGATGCGCAGGTACGCGGCGGCCTGCGTGATGTTCCCGCCCTTGAGGCGCAGCGCCCTCTCGATCACCTTCTTTTCCAGGTCCACGAGCGACAGCCCCCCGGGCGGCAGGGGCGGCCACTCCTCGCCGGCCTCCCCGGTCGGCGCCTGGGCTTCGGCTCCTCTCGCCTTCGGCGCGGCGGGGGGAAGATCCTCCATCGAGACCTCGCTCCCCCGGCACAAGATCGCGATGCGCTCGCAGGCGTTCGAAAGCTCCCGGACGTTTCCGGGCCAGGGGCGGCTTTTCAGCTCCTCGATCACCGCGGGAGGGACGGTCAGCTCCCGATCCGCGCCCGTTTCTTTCATGAAATAGTTCACCAACGGCGGGATGTCTTCCGGGCGTTCGCGGAGGGGAGGAACCCGGATTTCAACCACGTTCAGCCGGTAGTAGAGATCCTCGCGGAAGGTCCCCTCGCGGAGCAGCGAAGGCAGGTCGCGGTTGGTCGCGGCCACGATGCGGACGTCGACGGGCACGGGGCGATCGCCCACCACCACGTCCACCGCCCGCTCCTGGAGGACCCGCAG
>JAMDCN010000056.1 GCA_023489025.1 Deltaproteobacteria bacterium
CCGGATCGCGAAGATGGCCGCCGGATTGGCGGCAAAGGTGACTCCTGCCGAGGAAACTGTCGCGGACGCGGTCCCCCGGATCGGCCTGACCGGGACGTCGCGGGAAGGTTCCGGACGGACGGAGACCGCCCTTTCGTCGCCGCCCCCGGTGCCCGGGGAGATCACGGTCCGCGGCGTGCAGAGCTTCCTCAAGGGGCTGCGCGCATCCCGGAAGGAAAAGCCGGTCCCTGCCGTCGTCGTCGCGGTTCCGGAGCAGCGGCTCGGGATGGCCGACACCTCGCGGCGCGAAGCCAACTGACGCTGCACTAGTCAGCGGTACTTCTTCCGCCGGAACAGGTCCGTCTTCACCGACACGACGCGATCGAGAAAGAGGACCCCGTCCAGGTGGTCCATCTCGTGCTGGATCGCCACCGCCTCGAACCCGATCGACTCGATGATCTTCCGCTCGCCGTCGCGGCCGAGGGCGTCCACGAGGACCCACTGGGCGCGCTGGACGTTGGCGGTGTAGTCCGGGACGCTCATGCACCCCTCGCGTACGACCTGCTTTCCCCCCAATGCCAGAACCTCGGGGTTGAGAAGGACCAGCAGCCCGTGGTTCTGCTCCTGGCTCCCGCGCCGGTGCGCGGAAACGTCGACGATCACGATGCGGCGCAGCATCCCGACTTGGGGGGCGGCGATCCCCACACCCCCGGGGGAACACCGCATCGTCTCCAGCAGGTCGTCGATGAACGCGGCCACCTCGGCGGTCGCCCCCTCGACGGGGGCGGCCTTCTCCTTCAGGACGGGGTCGGGAAAAATGCGGACGGGGAGGACGGCCATCGAGGATCTCTACTATAACTCCAGCGATTCGATCGGGCGCACGGAGATGGAGACGGAGAGCTCCTTCCGGATCTTGTCGAACTCGCGCTCGAGTTCCTTCATGTCGACACTTTCGGGGATGTCCACCTCGAGAACCATCATGTAGACGGGGCGGTCCTTGGCGCCGACCACCTGGGTGTTCAGGTCGGTCACGTTCACCTTGAGCCGGGCGAGTTCCCGCGCCACCGAGTAGACGATCCCCGGGCGGTCCGCGCCGTACACCGAGATGATGTGCGGCCTGCCCTCGAACCCCTTTTCCCGGGAGACTTCCTCGTCCTTCAGCGTGTGCAGGGAGACCGTGAGCTCCATGCTCTTCCGCACCGGGTCGAAGAAGGGGTCGATCTCCGCCGCCGAGGAAAATTTCGCGTGCGCGATCACGAGGATCATCGCGAACTGCCCGGAGAGGATCGTGCAGGTGGAGTCCTCTATGTTGCAGCCGAGTTCGAAGAGGACGCGGCTCACCTCCGCGACGATTCCCGGCCGGTCCCTTCCCACCACGCTCAGCGCGAACTGTCCCATCCCCGCGCCCCCCTTCCGTCGTAAGGATGCGATGTCCGTAATGATACCACGCCCCGGCTACGATCCAGGGCGGGGTGATGGCGGGAAACCGGCGGGGCCGCCCGGAACGGACGGCCCCGCAAGCCGGACCCGGTTCACCCCTCGCGGGTCAGTTCACTTCCCGTACCGCTCCTCGTAGAACTTCTTCATTTTCTCCCGCTCTTCTTTTGCGATCCCCTTCTTCCATTTGTGCTGGTCCTGGGCGAGGATGAAGCCGGTGGAACCCGGAAGGAGTTCCTCGGCCTCCGGCAGGAGCTCGTTGTAGAACCGGTTCGCCACTTCGAAGAAACCGTGCCACTGCGTGTAGTCCGGAGCCATCATCGACGCCCCGTGCCGCGCCCTTCGCCCCTCGTGGTGCCACAGGAGGAAGTAGGTCCACTCGATCTTGCTGGTGAAGGTGTTCGGCGTGATCTTCCCGGCGGCGGCGAGTTTCTTCATCAGTTCGCCGGCGGGCTTGGCGAACTTCTCGTTGTAAAGGTCGACGGTAATGTCGTACTGGGTGTAGAAGGCACCGACGAACCGTTGGTCGTGGCAGTTTCCGCAGACCTGCCTCATCGTCGCGCGTTTCTTTTCCCAATTCTCCATCTTCCCGGAGACGGCGGGGCGCAACGTCCACGAGAGCCGCTCGCCCGGGTCGTGGGTCACAGGCAGGTCGGCCGTGGCGCTCATGTGGCACGTGGAGCACGTGGGCGCCGCCGTGTAGTCCTTCCCAAGGACCCAGCTCCGCGAGTCGAGGTTCATCCGGTCCCGGTTCGCGTAGAAGGCGATCCCGTGCTTGGACTCGTCGTAGATCTCCTTTTGCGGGTGGTCGGGCCCCAGATGGCACTTTCCGCACGACTCGGGGGAACGCGCAACCTTGGCGCTGAAGAGATGCCGGGAGTGGCATGCCGAGCACGCGCCCCTCGAGCCGTCGGGATTGATGCGGCCGATCCCGGTATTTGGCCAGGTGGTGGGGTCGATCTTCCCGTTCGCGAGTACCTTCACCGTGCCGCCGTGGCACTGCTGGCATCCGGAGATCGCCGCCGGGGGCCCCTCGATGACCTCCCCAAGGAAGTTGTCGAGGCTGCCGAGGATCTCGCCCGCCTTGGCGTGGTGGCTCGCCTGGAACTGCCGGCTCTCCTTCTCGTGGCACCGGGCGCAGTCGTTCGGGGTGACGATGGTGTGGATCGTGCTCCCATAGTGCTCGAAGGCCGCCGGTTTCCCCTTTTTCGCCTCGTGGCAATCGAAACAGCCGACACCCTCCTTCGCGTGCGTGCTGTTCCTCCACTCTTCGATGGCGGTTGCCGCCACCCTCTCCTTGACATGGCACGACACGCAGCCTCGGCTGGACTCGGGGACCGTCGTTTCCGGCGACACCGATGCCGACGACGGCACGACAAGAAACAGCCAAGGAACCAGCGCCAGCAGCAATCCTCTCTTCCCCATGCGACACCTCCTCCTGATGTGGATTTGATGTGGGTTACCGGACCGGGTTCGGGTCCGAACACCACCCAAAATTCTTATCCCGGATGGCAGGTGGATGGATTGATATGTGTCAATAAACGGAATTTTCCCGTTCAGCGCGACAGAAGCGAGAAGAGAGAGCCCGCCGACACGATCCGGATCCGCTTCCCGCGGACGTCGATCAGGCCGTCGTCCTGCAATTTCTTGAGCATCCGTGAGAAGGTTTCCGGAACCGTCCCCAGCCGGGAGGCGAGGACGTTCTTGCCGATCGCCAGTTCGAGCTCCGCCCCGTCCTTCGGAGGGATGCCGCGCGCCTTGAGTTCCTCCGCGAGGTAGAAGACCAGACGCGTCTCCACGTCCTTCAAGGAGAGGCTTTCCACCAGATCGGTCATCCGCTTGAGCCAGCGGGAGAGGGACGCCAGCATCCGGATCGCGACGTTCGGATGGCGCTCCAGCAGGTCCATGAACGGGCGCTTCGGAAGGAAAAGAAGTTCCGTGTCGGTGAGCGTCCCGGCGTGCGCGGGGTAGTCCCCCCCCTCGAAAATCACCGCCTCGGCGAACGTCTGCCCCGCTTCCAGGACGTGGAGGATCTGTTCCTTCCCCTCCCCGGAGAGCTTGAACACCTTCACCTTGCCGGAAACGACGATGAAAAATCCGTCGGCGCGGTCCCCTTCCCGGAAGACCGCCTCTTTCTTCGCGAACCGCCGGGAAACGGCGAGATCGGCGATCCGCCGGAGATCATCGTCGGGCAAGGTCGCGAACAGGGGCGTATTCCGGAGGACGTCCATCGGACGGAAAGCCATGTTACCATTCTGATGGATCGGCGAGCCTCGTCAAGACGGGAATTTCGCAGGCGGATCCGATCTCCGGGGGAGGTGGGAGCGGGCGAAGGTGGGTTTTGTCGGGCTGCGGGGATCCCGACGCCGGTAACGAAGGCCGCATGCGACCTGTTCGGCGTGGCGCGGGACAAGGGGTTTGGCGACCGGGACATCTCCGCGGTCATGAGGGCGCTGACCGACCTGTAGCGCCTAGTGTAGCGTCTCCCGGTGCGATCCGAGCAAGGTGTACGCCCGATCGAGTCCCGACTTCAGCTTCCGGCTCACGGGATCGATCTCCACCGCCGCACGGTACTCCCGGATCCCCTCGTCCAGCCGCCCGCAGCCGCAGTAGGCGGCGGCGAGGTTCCCCCGCGTGGCGGCGTTCCACGGCTCGAGCTCCACGGCCCGGCGGGCCTGCGCGATCGCTTCGTCGTACCGCCCCATCCCGGCCAGGAGAATGCTCAGGTTGTCCCGGGCGGCCGCCATCTCCGGATCAAGGGCCAATGCCCGGCGATACTTCCCGGCCGCCTCGTCCAGACGCCCCAGCTTCTGCAGGGAGACCCCGGCGTTATAGTGCACATCGGGCAACCCAGGGTAGAGGCGCTCCGCCTCGTCGTACAACCGGAGCGCTTCCTCCTCCCGCCCCTTCCGGGAGTACGCCGCCCCCAACGTCTTCAGGAACACGCCGAGCATCTCGGTGGGGGCAAGAGAGCGGAGATACGGCCTGGCAGGCGAAATCCTGAATATCCGCCGGTACTGTTCGTCCTCCCAGGAGGTGCCGCCCTCCGCGAACTCCACGTTCCTACGGACGCCGTTCCCCTCGTAGCGGACGAAACAGTGGGACGGGACGTACACCCCACGGAAAGGGATGCCAAGCCGATCCGCGATGGCAAGGTAGAGCATCGAAAGGCCCAGGCAGTTCCCCTTTTTCCGGGCGAGGACCGTTTCGAGGAGATAATTCCCGGGGTCCGAGGGCGATTTGTCGTAGACGAAACCTTCCTCGGTCAGGAGGATGCGCCGGAAGGCGTCGACGACCTGGCCTTCATCGGCGGCGCGGCTCACCTCTGGACGAAGGCGTTCGGCCAATCGTCGGATCTCGTGCTCCACCAACGACGGATCCACGGGGAGACCGAGAAGATCGCGGCTCCCCCGGGCGGAATCGCGAAGCGCTTCGGAAAACCAGGGAGACTCTTTCGGGGAGTCGGGGAAAAGCCCGGCACGCGCCACCCCGCCGCCGCAGGCACCGCCGCAAAGCAATAGGAAGACCGCGATCGTTGCTGCTACGGCTCCGCGTTTCACTGAACCTGCCCTCTCCGGGCGCCGCCACGAAATGTTTTACGATTTTATTATACCTTGCGCCCCCTGCCGCGCGCACCACCAAAGTAAACGACGCCGGGAAGGATCCTTCCCGGCGTCGTCGTTTCCTTGGCTATAATCACGCCCTTTTGCGCTACTCGCCGGCCTGAATGTTGGGGAGGCCCCGAAGCTTCGGTGACGAATTCTGCTCGGAGACGTCCATATTCAGCCACTTCCCCTTCTCCTCTTTTTTCACGGATCGATGGGGCAATGCTCCGGTTTCCATCGGGCCACGGACCTGTCCCGATTCCGTTTGCATCGCAGCGTTCCCGGAAGAGCTTCCGAAGTCGGTCCATTCCGAGGGATTCGTCGTCCCGTACCGGCCCGCCCCTTCGCTATCCGCCAAAACCGCGCCCGCCGATCCGATCACCATTCCCGCCGTCATCAGAACAGCAACTACGACTGCCATATAGCTTTTCATCCCCATGTCCTCCCCTGCGGCCCGTCGGTTGAATGACGATTGCCATTTTCCCTTCTGCAGGTGAGATGACCGGCCACTGTGGGGGGTTGCGTACCGGAGACATTTTCCGGGGATTCGCGTACGGAGGCGATTTCCCCGAAAGCGCTATCCTTGTCCGGGCTCTTTGACCCGCACTGGCACCAGCAGCAGCGGAAGAACCGAGCGGCTGGTCACATTCGGCGTGGCGCTCCCCGACCAGAAGGCGTCCATCCCGGTTTTCCCGTGGGTCGCCAGGACGATCAGGTCGGCCATCGTCCGTTTCGATGCGCCGAGGATGACGATGACGGGATCGCCACGGCGGACATCGGCCGTTGCCGTAAGCCCCGCAGCCTGTAATGCGGTCACGTGACCATGCAGGTATTCCTTCGCATCCTTCTCGGCCAGGTCCAGCAATGCATGGGTTGCCCCGGGCAGTAACTTCGCCGTTGCAGCCTCTTGCCCCGATAACGTGTCGAATGTGTGAACCGCCATGATGAGGCATAACCCGGCTCCTCCGATTTTTGCCAGAGATGCCGCAACCTTCAACCCCTCTTCGTGGTCAGGGTTGCCGTCCAATGCCACCAGCATCCGGTGGCAGGAAAACGCGGGCGAGACTCCGGTCGTGACAGGCGGTACGAGCAGGACCGGCGTTGTCCCAAGTCTGATCACCTGCTGGGCGATGCTGCCGAACATGATGCCGCGTATACCTCCGCGACCATGGGTGCACATCACGATCAGGTCAGGACCCAATTCCCCCACATGCTCGGCGATGCTGCGCGCCACATCGTTCACTTTATTGCCGTGCACATGTCGTTCCACGGATAGATCGGCGGGAAATGCCCGGGCGGCCACCTCGTCCAGATAGTCGCGAGCTTCATCGAAACTCGTCAGGTGGCGCTCCCCGTGGATATCCTGCGGCGCACCGTGCTCGATCACATGGAACAGGGTAACCGCCGCACCGAACGTTCTGGCAAGGTAAACGGCGGCAGCCAGGGATACTTCCGCCATGCGTGATCCGTCCAGGGGGACTAACAGGTGTTTGAACATTTTTTCACCCCGCTACAAACGTCTGATAGACCAGATACACGTTCAAGAAGATGATCAGGGCCGCCACGATACCGGTCAGTGCCGTGGTAGCAGGGTGGTTCACCAGGATTCCCATCTCCGTTTTCCGTCTTGTGAAGATGATCAGCGGGATGATGGCGAACGGCAGGCCGAAACTGAGCACCACCTGGCTGATCACCAAGGTGCGCGTCGGGTCCAGACCGATGGAGATGACGACCAGAGACGGGATGATCGTGACAAGGCGGCGGATCCAGACAGGGATCTGTCTTTTCAGGAAACCTTGCATCATCACCTGCCCGGCCATCGTCCCCACGGCGGAGGAGGACAGGCCGGAGGCCAGAAGGGAAACGGCAAAGATCCAGCTGGATGCCCTGCCCAGCAACGGCTCCAGAGTGCGATGCGCCGTCTCAAGAGATCCGACCTCGGTCAGCCCATGCCGGAAGAACGTAGCGGCTGCCATGATCAGCATCGCCATGTTGATCAGGCTTGCCAATCCCATTGCGACGAACACATCCATCATCTCATAGCGGAACAGCCTGCGCATCTGGATCGGGTCTTTTACCACAACGCGGCCTTGGGTTAAGGCGGAATGGAGAAAGATCGCATGGGGCATGACCGTGGCGCCCAGAATTCCCGTCGCGAGGAGTACGCTCTCCTTTCCTGCAAACCGCGGCACGACCGAATGGTACAGCAGGTTCCCCCACTCGGGTCGATCCAGCAAGGTTTCGACCAGATAGCAGGCCGCCACAACGCCCACCAGGGCCGTGATGGCCGCTTCGATCGGGCGGAAGCCGTATCGCTCCAGGCCAAGGATGAGGAAGGTGACGATCGCCGTCAGGATGCCCGCTATCCATAGGGGAATGCCGAACAGCAGGTTGAAACCGACCGCCGCCCCGAGGAACTCCGCCAGATCGGTCGCCATGGCGACGATCTCCATCAGCCCCCACATCCCAATGACGACAGGGCGCGGGAAGCGATTCCGGCAATGTTCCGCGAGATTCATTCCCGTGGCGATGCCGAGCTTGGCCGACAGCGTCTGGAGAAGCATCGCCATCAGGTTGCTGGCAACGATCACCCAGAGAAGGGTGTACCCGAACCGGGCTCCTCCCTGGATATTGGTGGCGAAGTTTCCGGGATCTATATAAGCGACGCTGGCGATGAAGGCCGGCCCCATAAAGGGGAGAAAACGGGAAATGCGCCCCTTCGGGCTGCGATCGGCCAGAACATCCAGCGCATCCTCGGTCGTCCCGCCGCTGACGGTCTTCTCATGCGGTGTTGCGTCGGACATCGATCCCCTCCGCCACCGGCAAGGCGAGGGAGAACTCCACGCCCCCATCCGCCGGCAGGTTCCGTACCGCGAGCCCCCCCTCGTGCTCGTCGGCGATGCGGGAACAGATGGAGAGCCCCAGTCCCGTCCCGCCGTCCTTCGTGGTGTAGAACGGGTCGAAGATCCGCTCGAGGTTCTCCTCCGGGATCGGCGGCCCCGTATTCGCGACGCGCACCCGCACGTACTCCTTCCCTCCCTGCCGCTCCGTCCCGAGGGCGAAGGTCAGCGTTCCACCCCCCCCGGGCGCCATCGCCTGCACCCCGTTCAACGCGATGTTCAGCAGGAGCTGCGCCAGCAGGTCCGGATCCCCCATCACCTTCGGGAGAGCGGCGGCCCCGTCCGTGACCGCGACCGTCTCCACCCCCTCCTTGCGCGCCTGGGTCGACACGAGCGACACCACGCGGTCGATCAACGATTTCGGCTCCACCGGCCGCAGGGAAGCCGGGATCGGCCGCGCGAAGGAGAGGAACCGGTCCGCGGTCTGGCCGAGCCGGTCGATCTCCTCGATATGCAGCTCGAGCATCCGCCGCTCGGGCACGCCTTCCGGGACGGCGTCCCGCAGGATCTCCGCGGTCCCCTTCAGGGCGTGGAGCGGGTTCTTGATCTCGTGGGCGATCCCCGCCGTCATCTCGCCCAGCGCCCCGAGCTTCCCCGCGCGGATCAGCTGCGCTTCGATCCGCCGTTGCTCCGCGAGGGCGTCGCCAAGCCGGGCCGCCAGCCGTTCCTGCTGC
>JAMDCN010000109.1 GCA_023489025.1 Deltaproteobacteria bacterium
CGAGACGCTCTACTTCTCCAGGGAGAGGACCCCCGCGTTCCTCGTCACCAACCTGAACAGCGAGATCCGCGAGGCGCTGTCGATGTTCCGGGAGGACCTCGAGGAGGCCCGGATCTCGACGGTGATCGATCTCTCCCCGGACCTCCCCGTCATCTCCGTGGATCCGGACCAGCTGCGGCAGGTGCTGTGGAACCTCGTCTCCAACGCCATCCAGGCGATGGGGGGAAGCGGCACCCTCACGGTCGCCACGCGCCCCGCCCTCCCCGAGGAGGGGACCGGCGTGGTTTTCCAGGTGAGCGACACCGGCGGCGGGATCCCGCACGACGTGGTGCACAACATCTTCAATCCGTTCTTCACCACGAAGGCGAAGGGGACCGGCCTCGGGCTTCCCATCGTCCACGCCATCGTCGAGAAGCACGGCGGGACAATCCATCTGGACAACCGGGAGGGGGCCGGTGTAACCTTCTCGGTCTTCCTCCCCCTTTTCCCGAAGGAGGCGGGGACCGGGGAGCGGATCCTCGAGCAACTTCGCAAGGGCGGGACGAATGGAAACGGATCGACGGCGAATCAGGGATAAGGTCGAGGCGGGGGAGCGGCTGTCGGAGGCCGACGCGCTCGCGCTCTATCGCGCGCGGGACATCCTCGCCGTCGGCGAGATGGCGGCCCTGGCGAACCGACGGGCGAACGGCGACCGCGTCTACTTCATCGTCAACCGGCACGTGAACCCGACGAACATCTGCGTGAACCGGTGCAGGTTCTGCGCGTTCAGCAAGGGGAAGGACGATCCCCTCGCGTACACGATGACGATGGACGAGATCCTTCGCCGGGCGGAAGAGGCCCGGGAGCAGCGGGCCACGGAACTTCACATCGTCGGGGGGTTGCACCCGGACCTCCCCTTCGACTTCTACCTGGCGATGCTGCGCTCCCTGCGGGAACGGTTTCCCTCCCTGCACGTCCAGGCGTTCACGGCCGTGGAGATCGATTATTTCCGGAAGATCACCGGGCTTCCGCTGGCCGAAGTGATCGCGCAATTGAAGGATGCGGGGCTCGGATCCCTTCCCGGCGGCGGGGCGGAGATCTTCGCCCCGGAGATCCGGAACGAAATCTGTCCCGAGAAGATTTCGGGGGAACGGTGGCTCGAGGTGATGGAGGCGGTCCACGCGGCGGGGCTTCGCAGCAACGCCACGATGCTGTACGGCCACGTGGAGACCCTGGAGTCGCGGGTGGACCACCTGCGGCGCCTGCGGGAGTTGCAGGACCGCACCGGCGGGTTCCAGTCGTTCATCCCCCTGGCGTTCCACCCGAAGAACACGGAGATCGCCAAGGGGTACACCACGGGGCTCGAAGACCTGCTCGCGCTGGCGGTGGCGCGGCTCTACCTCGACAACTTCCGCCACATCAAGTCGTTCTGGATCATGGTGGGACCGAAGCTGGCGCAGATCTCCCTCCACTTCGGGGTGGACGACATCGACGGGACCGTGGTCGAGGAGAAGATCACCCACGCGGCCGGCGCGCAGGCGGGGCAGGAGATGTCCGTCGCCGAGCTGGTGACGATGATCCGGCAGGCGGGGAAGATCCCCGTCGAGCGGGACACCCTCTACAACGTGGTCCGCGAGTGGCCGGCGGAAGGCTCCCCGGCGTGACGACTTCCCACAAAATCATCATTAGCGATTCGCGGTGGATGAAAGAACTACCGGACCGGTCCGTCCATCTTGTGGTGACTTCGCCGCCGTACTGGCAGCTGAAGGATTATGGGAACGAGGAGCAGATCGGGTTCAACGACAGTTACGAGGATTACATCAATAACCTGAACCTGGTGTGGAGCGAATGCCACCGGGTTTTGCATGACGGATGCCGCTTGTGCGTCAATATCGGCGACCAATTCGCGAGATCGGTTTACTACGGCAGATACAAGATCATCCCGATCCGGACGGAGATCATCAAATTCTGCGAAGCCGCCGGGTTTGATTACATGGGTGCCGTCATCTGGCAGAAAGTGACGACCTGCAATACCACCGGCGGCGCGACGATCATGGGATCTTTCCCCTATCCGAGGAACGGTATTCTCAAGCTGGATTACGAGTTCATCCTGATCTTCAAGAAGTATGGTGTCTCCCCGAAAGTGACGGAAGATGTGAAGGAACAATCGAAGATGTCGACGGAGGAGTGGAACCAGTATTTTGCCGGGCATTGGAATTTCCCGGGGGAGAAACAGGACAGACATCTTGCGATGTTCCCCGAAGAATTGCCGAAACGTCTCATCCGGATGTTCAGCTTCGTGGGAGACACGGTGCTCGATCCGTTCCTCGGGAGCGGCACGACCTCGCTTGTGGCGAAAAAACTGAACCGAAACTCGGTCGGATACGAAATCAACAAGGATTATGTTCCAACGATCATCTCGAAGGTAGGGGGCGATCAGAGGGACCTTTTCCGCGATTGTCGGATCGAGGTGGCAAGCGCCGACCGCAGGGAACCGGGCTACGCGGAAAGGGTAAATGCGCTGCCCTATAAATTTGCGGATCCGGTTCGCTTCGACAAAAAAGTCGACCCCAGAAAAATCCGGTTCGGATCGAAGATCGACGGATCGGAAACCGGAAGGGAATCGTTCTTCACGGTTGCTGAGGTCGTTTCGCCAGAGACACTGACGTTAAGCAACGGCGTGTCTATCCGCCTGATCGGGATCAAGGAGGATCCCGGGACAAGGGTGGAGGCGATGCGGTTCCTGCGGGAAAAGACCGACGGGCAGAAGGTGTATCTCAAATACGATGCCTTGAAGTATGACGACGAACGCCGCCTCATGTGTTACCTCTACCTGTCGAACAAGACCTTCATCAATGCGCACCTCATAAAAAGCGGCTTGGTCGGTGTGGAGACGGGCTACGATTTCCGGTACAGGACAAAATTCCTTTCCCAAAAAGAAGCTGTGTAATGGCAAAGGAATGGATTCTGAACCAAGCAAATATGCGATGGGGTTTGACCCGGAAAAGCAAGGTCGGTGCTGTGGCAGATTTGATAAGGAAGTGTTCGCCAAAAGAATTGGCGGATTGGGAAGATTATTACTATAAAAACGGTTCTTCGAAAGACCATCTTGAAAATCTGGGGAGGATTCTTTTTGTCAAGGTTTCAGAAATCTGCAAGGCGGAAATCGAAGATGTTACGGAAAAGGATTGTATTGATTTCATTGCCGATCTGGTGATCCGCCGCACATATGACGGATATCAATCGGAAATCCAGACGATCTACGGACAATTGCAGGAATTGCTTGGCGTGGCGGTGAAACCCGCACCCGATGAGTGGGACAGGGGATATAACGTCGATTTTTTCATCGAGATCAACGGGAAGTGTATCGGGCTTCAGATCAAACCCGCCGGGTATGCATATATCCCCCAGATCATCGCTGAAGCAGGGTTTCAAAAAAAGACGCACGAGAAGTTCTCACAGAAATACGGTGGGAAGGTCTTTTACATCATCTCCATCGCTGAAGAGAAAAAGAAAGTGATTCACAACAAGGAAGTGGTCGAGGAGATCCGGAGAGAGATCGAAAGGTTGAGCAATTGATCTCCGGGAGCACGAACTCTTCCTCGGAGTCGTGGAAGGATGCGTTCGTCCGGGCGGATCGGAATTCCGTCACGATCGAAGAGGGGGTCCGGCTGCTGCGGGAGGCGCCGCTGTTCGAACTCGGGCGTGCGGCAGACGTGGTCCGGCATCGGCTTCACCCGGATGGTATCGTCACCTACATCGTCGACCGGAACATCAACTACACGAACGTCTGTTCCTGCGGCTGCTCCTTCTGCGCCTTCTACCGGAAGAAGGACGCTACCGACGCCTATGTCCTGTCGGAAGAGGAGCTTTCCGCGAAGATCGTGGAGACGATCGCGGCGGGCGGGGTCCGCGTGCTGCTGCAGGGGGGGCTGCACCCCGACTGGGGGATCGCCGAGGCGGTCCGGCTGGTGCGGGCGGTGAAGCGGCACCCGATCCTGTTGCACGGATTCTCCCCTCCGGAAGTGTGGCACTTCGCGCATCAGTCGAAGATGACGATCGGAGAGGTGATCGCGCGTCTGAAGGATGCCGGCCTCGATTCGATCCCCGGCGGCGGGGCGGAGATCCTCGACGACGAGGTGCGGCGCCGTATCAGCCCGAAGAAGATCGGCTGGGAGCAGTGGGCGGCGGTGATGCGCGAGGCCCATCGACAGGGGCTTCGGTCCTCCGCGACGATGATGTTCGGCAGCGTGGAGAGCCCCGAGGCGATCGTCGCCCACCTGCTGCGGGTCCGCGCCCTCCAGGAAGAGACGGGGGGCTTCACGGCGTTCATCCCGTGGGTGTTCCAGTCGGGGAACACCGAGTTGTCGCGCGACCCGCGGTTCGGGGAGGCGTCGGCCCGGGGATTCGGCCACGCCGTCGGGTACCTGCGGGTGCTGGCCCTGTCGCGGATCCTGTTGCCGAACGTCCCGACCGTCCAGGTGTCGTGGGTGACGATGGGGGCGAAGGTGGCGCAGATCGGGCTCTTCTTCGGCGCGGACGACTTCGGCAGCACGATGATGGAGGAGAACGTCGTCGCCTCCGCGGGGGTCTCCTTCCGGATGTCCGAGGAGGAGATCGTCGCCACGATCCGGGACGCGGGATTCACCGCCGCGCGGCGGGACACACATCTCCTTTTTGGAAATGGAGCGGCTTGACAAGATGCTCGACCTGAAATTCGTCCGGGAAAATATCGCGATCGTGGAGGAGGCGCTGCGGAAGCGCCGTTCGTCGCTCTCCCTGGAAGGTTTCGTGGCGCTGGACAAGGCGCGCCGGGAACGGCTCGTCGAAGTCGAGGGGATGCGGGCGGAGCGCAACGCGGCTTCCGAGGAGATCGGCCGCCTGCGCCGTGAGAAGAAGGACGCGTCGGAGCTCATGGAGCGGATGAAGGCGCTCTCGACCCGGCTCAAGGAGGCGGAAGGGGAACTCCCGGAGATCGAGCGGAGGATGGAGGAGTTCCTCCTCGTCCTCCCGAACATGCCGGATCCGTCGGTCCCGGACGGTGCGGGGGAGGAGGACAACCCCGTCGTGCGGACGTGGGGGACTCCGCGGACCTTCCATTTCCCGGTCAAGGACCACGTGGACCTCGGCGCGGCGCTGGATATCCTCGATTTCGACCGGGCCGCCAAGATCGCCGGGGGCCGGTTCTGCCTGTCGAAGGGGGCGGGGGCGCTGCTCGAGCGGGCGCTCATCAACTTCATGCTCGACGTCCACACGCGGGAGCACGGGTATCTCGAGGTCCTTCCTCCGTTCATGGCGAACAGCGCGTCGTTCCTCGGCACCGGGCAGCTCCCCAAATTCGAGGAGGATCTCTTCCGGGTGGCGGGGACCGACTACTTCCTCGTCCCCACCGCCGAAGTCCCCGTGACGAACATCGTGCGGGACGAGATCCTCGCGGCCGGGACACTTCCCCTGAAGATGACGGCGTACACCCCGTGCTTCCGCGCGGAGGCGGGCTCCTACGGGAAGGATACCCGGGGGATGATCCGGCAGCACCAGTTCAACAAGGTCGAGCTGGTGAAGATCTGCCGCCCGGAGGAGTCCGCGCAGGAGCTGGAGAAGCTCACCGCCGACGCCGAGGAGATCCTGCGGCGCCTCGGCCTGCCGTATCGCGTGGTGACGCTGTGCACGGGAGACATCGGCTTCTCCTCCGCGAAGACGTACGACATCGAGGTCTGGGTCCCCTCGCAGGGCCGGTACCGGGAGATCTCCTCCTGCAGCACCTTCACCGACTTCCAGGCGCGCCGCGCGAAGATCCGCTTCCGGGAAGGGGTGTCGGGAAAGACGCGGCTGGCCCACACCCTGAACGGGTCGGGGCTGGCGGTCGGACGGACGGTCGTCGCGATCCTCGAAAATTACCAGCGAGAGGACGGCACGGTCGATATCCCCGAAGCGCTTCGCCCCTACATGGGCGGACTGGAACGGATCGCAAAAAGGTAGCCACTGTTTCATCACCCCGGGATTCATCACCCCGGGTTGCTCTTCTTCCATTGTCGTGTAAAATACATCTATGTGGTTTAGTTCCCTGCAGGAGGGATCGTTATGGAGGGGTTCGGAAGCCGGACTGTAGCGACTCTCACCGGTCTGTCTCTGCGTCAGATCGATTATTGGGATCACACTCATTTCATCAAGCCATCCCTGATGGGGTCTTCGGGTAAAGGGACACGGCGCTTGTATGATTTCATGGACCTTGTCCAGTTCCGCGTCGCCGCGTCCCTTCGGTCGCAGGGAATCAGTCTTCAAAAAATCCGGAAATGCACCAACTACCTCCGGAAACAACGAGTAAACCTTGAACGTCCGCTTGTCTCCCTGAAGTTCCTGACGGACGGAGAATCGATATTTGTCCTGACATCCGACCCGAAAGTCGTGATGGATACACTGAAGGAAGGCCAGTTGGTCTTTTCTCTCGGCATCGGGGAAATCCTGAAGGATCTGAAGGGTAAAGTGTCGCAGATAGGGAAGAAGCAAACGGTAATCGTGCGGGTAGGGAAGAGGCGGTTTACGGTGGTTCTTCATCACGATGTGGAAGATGGGGGGTATTGGGTGGAATGCCCGGAGTTGCCGGGATGCCTGTCCCAGGGGGACACGGTGGAAGAGACGCTGGAGATGATTCGTGATGCGATTCGCGGGCATCTTGCGGTGATGGGGAAGGAGACCCTTCGGCGGAAGACCGGCTGATGGTCTCGCCGTCCGACCTGAAGCCCGAGAGGACGATCCGGTATTGTCCAGCAAGACCTTACAGGGGTAGCCACCGCTATTTCCTGAACTTTTTGCCTAACCGGGCGCCGGTCTGTTAGAATTTCTTCCTGGACATGAAAAAGTGGGAGTGCGTCATCTGTGGATATATCCACGAGGGAGAGGAACCTCCGGATATATGTCCGGTGTGCGACGCTCCGAAGGAATTTTTTCGGCTCCTGGAATAAACGTCACGAGGGATCCATGTCCGTAAAGGTGAACGTACCGTATCTTCACCCGATGTTCGTCCACTTCCCGCAGGCCCTGTTCCCGGTGGCCTTCGGGGCGTTCTGTGTCTACGTGCTGACGGGGATCCGGGAGTTCGAGACGGGGGCGTTCGTCGCCGCGCTGTTCGGGGCGCTGGCGGCGCCGCTGACGACGGCGACGGGGTTCTTCGACTGGTGGAACCGCTACCAGGCGTACATGACGAGCGTCTTCAAGATAAAGATCACGGGGGCGTTCGTCCTGATGGCGCTTGCCGGGCCGGCGGCGCTGCTGCGCACATTTCACCCCGGCCTGGCCGTCCTGCCGCTGGCCGGACTGGGGTGGGCGTACTTCGGGCTCCTCGCCGCGTGCACCGCAACATGCGTCGTCCTCGGGTATTATGGAGGGAAGCTCGTTTTCCACTGAGTGCGTCGTAACGAACTACCGGAACCGAATGCCGAAAAAGGGGGAATCACCATGGGTTCGCCGGAAATGGTTTCCATCGTGCACCGCGCCATCGACCGGGAGAGGGACGCGATCAACGTCTACCTCGGGCTGGCGAAGATCGTCACGGACGTGAAGGCGAAAAACGTGCTCATCCACCTCGCCTCGGACGAGGTGGGCCACATGACGAAGCTCGAGAAGCACCTGATCTCCGTCCTGCGCGGAAAAGACTGGGTGATCGAGCGGGCGGATCTGGTCGAGGCGATGTCCGAGCAGGTCTCGCAGCCGTCGGTGCTCGAAAAGGTCGATGCGAAGAAGCTGGCCAAGGCCGATACGATACGGATCCTCGGGGTCGCGATCGGCCGGGAGGTCGAGGCGAACCGGTTCTACATCGAGATGGCGGGACGCTCGAAGAAGGATTCGGCGAAGGAGATGTTCCTCTCCCTGGCGAAGGAGGAGGAGCTGCACGCGAAGATCCTGCGGGCCGAGGTGGACTCGATCGGCCAGAACGGCTTCTGGTTCGACATGCAGGAATTCACGATGGAACAGTAGGAAAGGGATCGCGTTGCTTAGCGAGGTGAAACGGAAGCTCGAGGAAGAGGTGCAGCGGATCGACCACGAGCTGCGGGTGACCCTTCCCAAGGAGATCCAGACGGCGCTGGGCCAGGGCGACCTCTCCGAGAACGCCGAGTACGAGGCGGCCAAGGACCGGCAGTCGACGCTCCAGGCGCGCTTCGCCCAGATCCAGAAACGCCTGGCCGACCTTTCCCGCATCGACGTGGCGGGCGTGCCGAAGGACCGCGCGGGGCTCGGGAGCGAGGTCACCGTGGAAAACCTCGATAGCGGGGAAGAGATCCGCTATACCCTCGTGATCCCGGAGTTGGCCGACGGGAACAAGGCGTTCGTCTCCATGGCGTCGCCGGTGGGGAAGGCGCTCATGAACCGTCGCGTCGGCGACGCGGTGACGATCACGATCCCCCGCGGAACGCTCGAGTACGAGGTTCGGCGGATCGTCACCCTGTCCGGGGACGTTCTCGAATAACCAGGGAGGTAAGGGCAGACCCTTACGCCAGCGCGGGGAACCGCCGCCGGACCTCCTCCAGCAGACCCTTCACTTCCTCCGCGCAAGGGTCCCGA
>JAMDCN010000157.1 GCA_023489025.1 Deltaproteobacteria bacterium
CGGCGGAGCGGCTTTTCCCCGTTATCATTATGTCAATTTTGAAAAGGATGAAAAGCTGGGGCGGATATTCGAGCGGGATCTGAAACCGGATCGCATCCTCGACGAATTGCAGTTTCACCTCGACCGGCCCATCGACCGCCGCTTGGATCTGGTCATCCTCGATGAGATCCAGCGCAGCTCCAAGGCGCTCACCAGCCTGAAATATTTCTCCGAGGAGATGCCGGAGCTGGCTCTGTGCGCCGCCGGTTCCCTCCTGGGCGTGGCGCTGCAACCGGACTCCTTCCCCGTCGGGAAAATTCAGTTTCTGGATATGTACCCCCTTTCGTTCGATGAATTCCTCGAAGGCGTGGGAAAGGAACTGCTGGCCGAAGTGATCCGGAAACATGACTTGACCCAGCCCTTCCCGGAGACGGCGCACGAACAACTGTGGGAGTTGTGGAAACATTACCTGGTTGTCGGCGGCCTGCCCGATGCCGTAAACCATTATCGCGAGCGGCAGGAAAATTTATACGAAGCCGCTCAGGCGATCCGAAAGGCGCAGCGGGACCTGCTGGAGGCCTATCTGACCGATATGGCGAAACATAGCGGGAAGAGCAACGCATTGCATATCGAAAAACTATGGCGGAACGTGCCGGCGCAACTGGCGCGGGCGCAAAACGGATCGGCCGGAAAATTCAAGCTTCGCGAAGGGATCCCCGGAATCCGGGGTTACGAAAGATTATCCGTTCCTTTGGACTGGCTGGAATGCGCCAATCTGCTCATCCGGACGCCCATTATCGACGCAGCCGGCGTTCCCCTTTCCGGATATGTGAAGGAAAACCGCTTCAAACTCTACTTCTTCGATGTGGGCCTGCTGGGAGCCGCAAGCGGCATCGCCCCGGCCACGTTCCTGAACTATGACTTCGGCAGCTACCAGGGGTACGTCGCGGAGAATTTCGTGGCCCAGGAACTGCGCGCCGCGGGAGACAAGACCCTCTTCTGCTGGCAGGGTCGCACGGCGGAAGTGGAATTTCTTCTTGAACGGGAGGGGGAAGTCGTGCCCGTGGAGGTAAAATCCGGATGGGTGACCCAATCGAAGAGCCTGAAGGTCTACATGGAGCGCTATCGCCTTCCGAGGGCGTACATCCTGAGCGCCAAAAATATAAGCCGGAGAAATATCGTTCGTCATCTCCCACTCTATGCGGCTGGTCGCCTATAATCAGCGGACCCCGGAACCGTGAACCGGGACGTTCCTGCGAACTCCCGCTGAACGGGGGCAGACGTGAACCCATCGCCCCCGACGAGCTGCGCTCGTCATGCGCGAAAGCCCCCTTCCCGGGGGCTTTCGCACTTACGGGGCCCGGCGGCATGGTGGCGACGGATCGGCTGTTGATACGATGGGGAAGGGGAAGGGGGTCGAAAATGGCCCATTTTTCGTTTGCGGTTATTAGCCAAATTATGGTATTACGTTAAATGAATTAAGTATAATTCGTTTAATGCGATGAGGGGCAAGTATGTACATTGAACAGAAACAGCTCGAAAACCTCCGGCGTCTTGCCGCACCTGGCAAAGTGGTCGTCATCTACGGAGCGCGACGCACGGGCAAGACCACGCTGCTGAAGGAGTTCCTGAAAGGGACGGACGTCCCGAATCTCCTGGTCAGCGGCGAAGACATCGCCGTGCAAGGGTATCTCTCCAGCCGCTCGATCGAAAAGCTCAAGGCGTTCATCGGAACGGCCTCCATGCTGGTCGTCGACGAAGCCCAGAAAGTACCCGACATCGGACTCAATCTGAAACTGATCGTCGACCACATTCCCGGAACCACGATCGTTGCGACCGGATCGTCCGCATTCGACTTGGCGCGCAGCGTGGGGGAGCCGCTCACCGGAAGGAAATTCACGCTGAATCTCTTTCCGCTGGCCCAGATGGAGATCGGGCGGAACGAGCAACGGCACGAAACCGACGCCAACCTTGAGAACCGTCTCGTCTTCGGCGCTTACCCGGAAATCGTGCTGATGCAGGATAACCGGGGACGGGAACGATATCTCAAGGAAATCGTGTCTTCTTATCTTTATAAGGACATCCTCGAACTGGACGGTGTCCGCCATTCGGCCAAGATCAGCCGTCTGCTTCAACTCATCGCGTTCCAGATCGGCAAGGAAGTTTCCTACCCCGAACTGGCAACGAACCTTGGGCTGAGCCGCAATACGGTCGAGCGGTACTTGGATCTCCTGGAAAAGGCTTTTGTCATCCGGAAACTGGTCGGCTTCAGCCGCAATCTTCGCACGGAGATCACCAGGAACTGCCGCTACTGTTTCCTCGACAACGGAATCCGGAACGCGCTCATCAACAACTTCAACCCATTGGAGTTGAGAGATGACGTCGGGGGGTTATGGGAGAACTACCTGATTGTCGAGCGCATGAAGAGGCAGGAATATATCGGGCCGTCGGCCAACAATTTCTTCTGGCGGACGTATTCCAGAAGCGAAGTGGACCTCGTCGAGGAGCGGGATGGACGGCTCTTCGGCTACGAAATGAAGTGGGGAAAAGCGAGGCCGCGGCCGCCCGGAGAGTGGCGGACCGCCTATCCGGACGCTTCCTGGGAGGTCATCACCCGCGACAATTATCTGTCCTTCATTGCATGAACCCTCCTGTACAACTTCATGGATGGGATCGACGGTCTTGCGGGGGGGAGGCGGCCGTGGCGTCCTCCTTCTTCTTTCTGGTCTTCGCCTATTACGGCCAGTCCTGCGGTGCGGATCGCTTTGGTGGTTTCCGTGACCGCGGGGATCGCCTGCGGAGGTCTTTGGGTATGGGGTAAGGAACGTGCAGTGGGAGCGAGTCAGGAATAGATCCACGGAACGGTGGACCCCAGAACCGGGACGTTCATGGGAACCACAGAACTCCCCCGGAACAGGGACAGGCTTGGGGTCGGACCCGGCTACGAGCAGGTGTGCCAAGGGCGGACCCGGATCCCCTCCCTGTCGTACCCCTTTTCCCCGCCGTAGACGAGGATTCCGTCTTTCGAGGAGTTCCCCGGGAGGGACATCCAGTACCGGAGACCGCGGAAGAAATCGGTCGCGACGGTTTTTGCGGATTTGATCTCCACGGGAACGACGGTGCGTCCAAGGTCGATGATCAGGTCGACCTCGTGGCCGGTCTGGTCCCGCCAGAAGAACAGCGGGGGATCCTCGCCCGCGTGGGCGAACACCTTGTAGATCTCGGACAGGATGAACGTCTCGAAGATGCTCCCGCGCAGGGGGTGGGTGGAGAGGTCCTCCTCGTTCCGGATGCGGAGGAGGTAGCAGAGCAGGCCGCTGTCCAGGAAATACAGCTTCGGCGTCTTGATGATCCGTTTCGAGAAGTTTCGGGAATGGGGGCGCAGCAGGAAGACGAGGGAGCTGGCCTCCAGGACGGAAAGCCATGCCCGGGCGGTCGGGTGCGTTATGCCGCAGTCCGCGGCGAGGGAGGACAGGTTCAGCAGCTGGCCGGTGCGGCCGGCGCAGAGGCGGACGAAGTTCTGGAACGTCCCGAGATCGCCGATCCGCAAGACGTCCCGCACGTCCCTCTCCACGTAGGTTCGGAGGTAGCTCCCGTGCCATTCGCGGGCGTCCATCTTCTTGTCATGGATTCGCGGGTACATCCCCCGGAACAGGATCCGGTCGGCGGATCCGGGTGCGGTCGTGGCGGAGGAAGGGGCAAGGGGGCGCAGGAAGTGGTCGGGTGCAAGGGGGCGAGTCCCCCGCAGCTCGGAAAGAGAGAGGGGGTGAAGCTGCAGGAGCGCGATCCTCCCCGCGAGCGTCTGGCTCACCTTGGAAAGCAGCAGGAACTGCTGGGATCCGGTCAGGATGAAGCGGCCCGCCTTCCCTTCGAGGTCGACCAGCGTCTGGATGTAGGAGAAAAGCTGCGGCGCCCGCTGGGCTTCGTCGAGGATGACGCCTCCCGGGTGGCTGCCGAGAAACCCCTTTGGATCCCGGGTCGCGAATTCCCGCTGTTCCGGGTCTTCCAGGGACACGTAGCGATATTTCGGGAAGACCGTACGCACCAGCGTTGTTTTCCCCGATTGTCGCGGCCCGGTGAGGGAGACGACCGGGTATTGCGCGGCGAGCCGTTTCAGCGTCGGAGCGAGCGCCCTCGCGAACATACGATATGATTAGCGCTTCTTGGTAGTCATGTCAATTGAAAATATGATTTTCAATCACACAAAACCCCAGAATCGGGACAGACCTGAACCAATCGCCCCCGACGAGCTGTGTTCGCCAAGCGCGAAAGCCCCCTTCCCGGGGGCTTTCGCGTATGCGGCCCCACCGGCACGGTACGTGCCCCCTCGGATCGAAACCATTTTTCCGGGGTGACACAGGATTCTCCAGCCATCTTGACTCAAGTGAACAATAATGATAGAAATTGTTCACATTGATGGACAATAAGCGATGAACACAGAAATCCTGAAGAAAATCATAGCCGAATGGTTGGAAGAAAAGGTGTTCCCGCCTCTGGTGCGAAGAGACGCCCCGGAGTTGGTTCTGGACCGCGTGTCGGAAATCATCGCGGTGGCCGGTCCGAGACGGGCGGGGAAAACCTGCTACATGTATCAACTGATCCAGGACCTCCTGGGGCAGGGAAACTGGCTCCGTGAAGATATCCTTTTTATCGATTTCGAAGACTACCGCCTCACGGATTTCACCGCCGCCGACATCGACGCTCTGCTGGCCGCCTTCCAACAGGTCACCGGAAAAGCGCCGACGTTTCTCTTTTTCGACGAGATCCAGAGATTGGACGGCTGGAGCCGCGTCCTGCGGACTCTCCACAACCAGAATCGTTACCGGATCGTCGTCACGGGCAGTAACGCCGGTCTCCTCGAACGGGAAATGGCGACGGAATTGCGCGGCCGGTGCCGGAACATCCTCATCCTGCCCTTCTCCTTCCCGGAATTCCTTCGATTTCACGGTATTCCCCATGACGAGCGAACCCTGTTGACGCCGGCAAGGGGGCGGATTCTGAAGGCCTTCGAACAATATCTGAAAGAGGGCGGATTTCCGCAAGTCGTCATGAAGGAAACCGTCCCGGAAAAACGTGAACTTCTTCAGTCCTACTATCGGACGATTTTTTATCGGGACATCCTTGAACGCTACAACGTCAAGGCGAAGGCGGTCCTTGAAGCCGTCATGCGCTACAGTCTGAACACCTTCTCCGATCTGTTCTCGATCTCCATGTTCGAAAAAAACCTGAAGCGTCATCGGCTTTCCGGCAGCAAGCAGACGATCTCCAATTACCTGGGATACCTCCAGGAGGCCTTCTTCCTTGCCGCCCACGAAAAATTCAGCTATTCCCCCCGGCAGAGGATCATGAACCCGAAGAAGATATACCTCCTGGATACGGGCTTTTCCCTGTTTTCCACGGATTTCTCGGAAAATCGGGGGAAATTGCTGGAGAACGCCGTCGCTGTCGAGATGTTCAGGCGCCGGGCGGAATGCTTCTATTACAAAGGCCGGCATGAATGCGATTTCATCGTCAAAAGAGGAACGAAGCCCGAAGCGGCCGTTCAGGTATGCTGGGAACTGACGCCGAAGAACGAAGCGAGGGAATTTCGCGGCCTTCGGGAGGCCATGAACGCTTTTGCCATCGAGGAAGGGTTCATCCTCACCAACGACGAGGAGAGGGAACTGCCCTTCGAGGGCGCAAGGATTCGGATCATGCCGGTCTGGAAATGGTTATGCACGGGGACGGAACCGGGACGTTCATGAAAACCACAGAACTCCCCCAGAACCGGGACAGACGTGAACCAATCGCCCCCGACGAGCTGCGCTCGTCATTTGCGAAAGCCCCCTTCCCGGGGGCTTTCGCGGTTATGGGCCCACCGGCATGGTACATGCGCTCTTCCTTGGAATATGCTAACGCGAATAAGCATATCTTGGCAATAAGTGTTAGAATTTATATCTTGGGATTGGAGATAGAAGTACACGGATGATGGACGCGCTCCGGCTGACTTTGGCCATTGGGCGGGAGCTTTCCGGCCTCGAAGAAATCCTTGAAGTGGAGCGGGATGTTCTGGTTCCCGCGGTCTACCCGCTGAAGGTACCGAAGACCAGGTGGGAAGCGATTCAGCAGGGAACCGGTGTGGCTTCGGAGGAACGCCGTCGGCTGGATCTTGGCGACGATCCGATCCCGGACATTGCCGAGGTGATGGAAAGCGGGGGAGTCCGAACCGGCGAGGTTCCCCTTTCGGACGATATCTCGGGATTGACCGTAGACGGTCCGGATGTCGGAATCCTTGGGATCGTCAACAAAGAGCACCCGCGGATCCGCCAGCGGTTTTCCTTCGCCCACGAATATGCCCACGTCCTTCTCGATCGCGATCGTCCAACCGTGAGTCGAACTTCGGAACGGGAGGATCTTCGTGAGGTTCGCGCGAATGCATTCGCTGCTGCCTTTCTTATGCCTGAGGAAGGTGTTCGCCGGTATGTGGGTGGATTCGGGAAGGGCCGGCAGAGCCGGGTGACTGCGGACGTGTACGACGGGGAAGGTGTTCTCCGGGTACAACACCGCACAATGCCCGGAACCCAGGATCTGCAGATCTACGATCTTGTTCAGCTTGCGCACCATTTTGGAGTGAGCGAGATCGCAACCCTCTATCGGGTGCGGAATATGAACCCTCCCTTGGTGACCGAGACCGAATTCGAACGGCTCAAGTTGATCGTCGAGTCGGGGCGGTCCAGGGAGATCCGTTCCGGGCTGGGTCTGCCGGAGCCCGAGGAATACTGGCGTCGCCGGGAATTCCGGCACCGCTTTCTGGCACTTGGGCTGGAAGCGTACCGTCGGGATCGGATCAGCCGCTCCAAGCTCATTGAAATTGCCCGCTTGGTGGATCTGCCTCTGGATGCGATGGAGCGACTGATCGACGATTCCGGGGTCGAGTCGAGCGGATTCTCCGGACGGCGCAGTTCGAGATCCCCGGGAAAGACCTCGTCTGGCGGTCCCTTGCCGACTACCGCGCCGGCAGGGGGGATTTTTCGGATCACCTCCTGGGGCGGTTGAACGAGGACGAGGGCGCGTCGGTCACGATAACCTTCGATAGCGGCAGGTAAGCAGGCGTTGCTTCTTCTCTCCGAAGTGATAACATCATAAAAAAAGTGTAATCACGAGGGAGCCATGGTCCGGACACAGATTCAGCTTACGGAGCGGCAGGCACGGGAATTGAAAAGAATGGCCGCCAGGGAGGGTGTATCGATGGCGGAGGTCATTCGCAAAGCGGTGGACGCGAAGATCCGCGAGGGGGTTTCCGAGGTCCCTTGGGAGGAGCGGGTCCGCCGGGCGATGGCGGTGATGGGAAAATTCCATTCCGGCATCAGGGACCTGGCCGTTCACCACGATAAGTACCTTGCGGAAGATTACATGAAATGAAGGTATTCGTTGATACTTCCGCGATCCTCGGCGGGTTGAACAGTGCGGATGACTGGCACGATCCCGCCACCAGGGCGTGGGAGACTTTTCTTGCGGAAACAACTCTCCTGGTTACGACGAACTACGTGGTGGTGGAGTCCCTCGCGGTGATCCAGGGGCGATTGGGGTTGCCGGCGGTCCGTGCGTTTCTCGAAGAGATCGTTCCCAACCTTCGGGTGGAATGGGTGGACGAGGATACCCACAGGGCTGCGTCCGCGGCCCTTCTGGCCGCCGACCGCCGCGGGTTGAGCCTGGTCGACCTGTCCAGTTTCGAAACGATGAGGCGGTTGGGAATCCGGTCCGCTTTTACGTTCGACCGCCACTTCCGCCAGTACGGCTTCGAAACCGTTCCATAACCCCTCGCGGCCACCCTGCCCCAACAACCCCGGAACCGGGACGTTCCTGGAACTCCCCCAGAACCGGGACAGACGTGAACCCGTGGAACATCCGCAAGGCGACCCATCTCCTGACCGGCGACCGGAAACATTTCGGCCCCTTCATGAACCGTCCCAAGGACACATCGGGGGTCATCATCCGGACCGTGGCGGAATTTTTGGAATAACCCCCCCCGATCATTTCCATAGCAACAGGTCTCTGCGTTCTCCGGCGAGTTTTTCCAGGTTTTCCGTGAAGCCGGACCGGCTGAAAAGGACAAAATATTCCTTTCGCTCCCCTTTCCGCCAGTCCACCAGCTTCGCCTTCTTTTCCAGGTCATTCAGGATGTCCGTGCCGACCGGGTTGACGCTCCACTTGGCTTCTCCGAAAACAACGGTGTTTTCATCTTCGGCCAGTCCCACAATATCGATTTCGCCTTCCTTGCTCCACCAGCGCCCCACCCGGTTGCATTGGATCCCCTGCGGCACTCCTTTGCGGACCCGGGAACGGCAGACCTCCTCGAAGGACCACGAAATGAACCGGTCGATGGAAGGCATGATTTTCCGGTCCAGAACATGATCGATTTGTCCCTCTTCGATGAAACTTCTGTTGGGATAGACATAATGGAACCAGAAGCGGAAAAAATGATCTTCGAGAAGATACATGCCCTTTTTGCTCTTCTCGAAGCCCCACTCCGTGACGGGCACTTCGCGCCGGATGATCTTCAGA
>JAMDCN010000073.1 GCA_023489025.1 Deltaproteobacteria bacterium
GCCGTACATCAGCATTCCCGAGATCGGGAACGCGCTCATGCAACGTCAGGCGATGCAGAACAACCCGCTCCAGCAGATGCGGCAGGCGGAAGCGTTGCAGACGCAGAAATACGCGAACCGGATCGCGTTCATGGAGGAGCAGAAGAGGATCGAAGACGAGAAGATCCAGCGGGCGGCTCGCGAGACGGCGATGAACATAGGCATTCCCGCACCACAGGTGGACGCTATGGCGGCGGGAGCACGTGCCCCTGTCAACGCCCTGTTCGGGATGACTTCGGCCCCCACGGCGGCTCCTACGCCGCAGGGATGGCGTCCTCCGATGGCGATGCCGCCGGAAGGTGCCGCGCCCGCTCCGGCCCCGGCTCCTGCCCCGGCCGATCCTGCATTTGTACCCTACACGCCGGAGGGGTGGGGGGAGCGTGAGGCGAAGATGCAACATGCGGCCCTATTGCGGTCCATGTCCAAGGAGCAACAGGACCGGCTGAAGGAGAAAGTGGATTTCATAAAGAAGGTCAGCGAAGTAATGGGGCCGGAAGTCGGCGCTAAGATGTGGAACGACGACGAAACGCTGGCAAGGTTGGGAGGGAAGCACTCCGTTGCAGGGACAGGGGATTCAAGGGACGTTCTTGATTCCAGCGGGAAACTAATCGGTCGTTCGGTGAGGACGCCTGACGGGAAGTGGAGTTTCCACGAGGCGAAGAAGGAAGGATTAACTTCAGAGCCGGGCAAGTTGATGGAGGACAGGGATAAGGTAATTGCGGCCAAAGTGAAGGCTGGCGTAAAGCCGGAGGATGCACTCAACGATCCCGACGTGCAGGTACTCGACAAGAAAATAAAGGAAGGAAAGAGTGCCTATCCGATCGGCCATGTGCAGGCGTTCCAGGAAGGCCGGAACATGGTCTACAAGGAGTACAAAGGCGACGGGAAATGGGAGGTCCGCAAGGATCTCGGAGGGGGACCGAAAGACCTTCCTCCGCAGGTCGCCGACGACTTCAAGGTGTGGGACAAGGAAACGAAGTTGTGGCACTTCGAGAACTTCAAGAACACGGGAGTCAAGCCTGATTTCGGATGGGGCAAGGACGCCGGAAGAAGCCGCGCTCAGTTCCAGAGGGAGTACGCCGACTGGAACATCGGCAAGGGCGTTACGGGGGCCGAAGCGGGAGCCGTCGGTGCGGAGTACAAGGCGAAGTCCATGTCCGTCCGCAACCAGGAGAAGATCCGCGGCATGATGGGCGGATTCGTGCGGAACATGGACAAGCAGATCGTCCGCGTAGACGACCTCTTCGGAAAGATCGTACAGCGTGTCGGCGTTCGCGCCATGGACTACCCGCTCCGGGAGATCAAAACGAGGGCGATCGGATCCGGGAACGAAGCAATCATCGAGGCGTACCTCCTTGAGATCAGCAACGAGATCGGGAAACTCTCGACCGGCTCGGCGGCGTCGATTCAGGAACTCTCGAAAGAGGCGCAGGTCAAGTGGGCCAAGATCCACGATCCGAACCTGTCGCCCCGGGAGATCAAGAAGATCCTCACCGAGACGCGGCACATGGGGCAACTCCGGCTCGACTCTTCCGACGAGGAGATCAAGAAGACGCTCAACGACATGAAGAACATCGACAAGAACGTCCCGGTCGGCAAGGAAGCGAAGGGTGAGGGCAAGGTCGAGCCTCGCAAGCCCGGCGAATCCGTCGCCGACTATCTCCGGAGGACGAAGAAGTAATGACCGCCGAAGACCTGAGAGCCGCTGGATTCTCCGATGCGGAGGCGTCTCAGTACGATCAACTTCAGAAGGCGGGATTCTCTCAGGACGAGATCATCAGTCATTTCGACAAGACGAAGAACGCCCCTCTTTCTACCCCCTCAAGGGAGCGGAAATCGTGGGGCAGTCTGCCGATCGACGTGGCACGGAACTTCAAGGAGGCCGCAGTCGGGACGGTACAGGATGCCGGCCGGAAGGTAGATGTCGTCACGGGTGGTTTCAATGAGGGACTGGCGAACCTCCTCGGGATGCCGGTGGATGCGATCAATTCGGCACTGTCCACGCTCGGGGTAGACATCAAAGAACCCGTCGGTGGAGCGAAGTGGCTCAAAGAAAACATCATGCCGAAGCCCGCGGCACCTCCATCCAATCTGACGGAGCGCATCGTCGGCGGCGTGGCCGAAATGGCCCCGGGAATGCTCATTCCAGCCGCCGGTGCCGAAGCGTTCCTGGCGCGGAAGGCCGGAGCCATACCGAACATCCTACGAGTCATCAAGGAAACCGCACCCATGATCGCGGGGTCCGGTGCGGGGTCTGGAGTCGCACGGACGGTAGCTCCCGACTCCCCGGGACTTGACATTGCCGCACAACTCGTAGGTGGCGGCCTGACTGCCGCTGGCCCTGCCCTGTACCAGAAGGGCCGTCAGGCATTCCAAGCCGCCCAACGCGGCGCCCCGACGCTCACCGAGGCACAGTTGCGGAACCGCGCCGGCCAAGTCCTGAACGAGTCCGCAAGTCCATCGCCCGTCTACGATCAGAACGCCGCCGAAGCGGCCAAGGTCGCGAAGGAGATTCCCGGGTATGAGGCGACCATCGCCGAACAGACCGGAGATCCCGGCCTCATCAAACTCCAGCGTACCCTCGAAGCGGGTCGCGGAGATGCCGCCGACCTGATGGCCCAGAAGAAGGCCGCGAATACCTACGCCGTAAAGGATTACCTCGCGAACGAGTTCAAGGGGGACGAGACGATCGACGAGGTGATCGACGCCCTGAAAAAGAAGAAGGGCAACACCGAGAAAACCATCGATTTCATGCAGGCGGAAGCTGACAAGGCACGGGAGGCGTTACCGGCCGCAGGGAAGCAGGAATCCGGTCAAGCGGCGGTTGCCACGATCGAGGGGGCGCGGATACCGCAGGCGGAGCAGAAAAACGCTTTGTACGCCGCCGTGGGCAATCCTCCGGTGAAGACCTCTGCGACGAGAGAGGCCGTAAAGGCACTCGAAGCGGAGTTCACTCCCGGCGAGGAAGCCGTGTACCCGTCTGGGATCGTAGCGAAGATCAAGAAGGTGCTGAAGGGCAAGGTCACGGACGCCGAACTCCCCGCCGGCGAGGCTCCCCCAGTCGATCCGAAGGTCGCCGACCGCGCCGAACGTCTCGCGAAGAAGGGCCTCGAAACGGCGTTCTCGCGGTATCAGAAAAGCAAGATAAAGATGACGCCAGACATCGAGGAGCAGTTGAAAGCGACTCAGCAGAGGAACCTCTACAAACTATTCTCCAAGGATAGAGGTACCCCGTGGGATAAGGTGGCGCAGGAATTGGCCGGCGAAGGCGAGATCGCGGGCTTCGTCGCTAGCGACAAGATGGACCCAACCACGTTCGTCGAGTGGCTTCAGAGCAATCCCGTCCTCGGGGCTTCCAGGGACGTATATGCCGACAGACTGGCGAAGGCGACCTCGCGGGTCAGCGCGGCTATGTCGGATATCGGAGAGCGCGGGTTCCAGGAACTTCACTCGCTCCGCAAGGACATCGGTCGGCAGATATCGGACTCCGTGACGGGGGCGAATCCGAACCTTCCGATGGCGCGGCGACTGTACTCGCTGAAGAACGCGATCGACGCCGACATCGAGGCCGCGCTCGGCGGCGACAACGCCTACCAGGTGGCGCGGGAATTCGCCCGAGACTACTACCTGAAGTTCCGGTCCGGGGCGGTCGGCAAGGTGCTCCAGAAGGGGCAGCAGGCGAGCGGTCGCGCCGTGCCGGATGCACAGATCCCCGGCAAACTGTTCACGCTCGACGGGGCCGACGACTTCATCCGCGCCGTGGGGCAGGAGAACGCATCCACAGTCATGCGGCAGTACGCCGCGGAAAATCTCGCCGATTCAGGTGCCGTGAACAAGTTGACCGGCGAGATCAACACGAAGCAGTTCTCGAATTGGGTGTATCGCAACCGCCGAGCGTTGGAGAAGTTCGGTATCAATGGCGATTTCGAGAGCGTCCGGGACGCCTACGTCCTGCTCGACGATCTCAAGTTGCAGCAGGCAGAATTCGGCAAGTCCGTCGCTGAGAAGTTGCTGAATGCCGACCCGGACAAGGCGATCAAGGCTGCGATGACGGGTGCCGAGGGCGTGAGCGGCAAAAACACCGGCGAGATCATGCGGCGGCTGATGGGGCAACTGAAGGACTCCGGGGGAGTGGTAGACAAGGAGGCTCTGACGGGGCTGAAAAATGCCTTCAAGGATTTCCTTGTATCCGAGGCTGAAACGACGGCGAAAACCATCGCCGGCGATCAAGTCATCAGCCCCGCCGGTATCCTCAAGGCCCTGAAGAAGTACGAACCGGCGATGCGGGTTCTGTACAACGACGAACCGCGGAAGATCGACGCGCTCCTGAACGTCCAGAAGGCGATCGAGATCCAGGCACGGTCGGCGAAGTCGCCGATCGGCGGCGGGAGTGATACGTTCGAGAAGGCGGCGATCGCTCAAGGCATAGTCGGCAGGTTGCTCGATCATGTCCCAGGCATCAGTTATACTGCGAAACTCGCCCGTGCCGGCCTCAAGGCGATCAGCAACTTAAACGAGATCGAACTGAACAAACTCCTTGCCCGTGCCATGTACGACCCCGAATTGGCCCAAACTCTCATGATGGCGGCACGGCAACAGGCCCCGAAAGAAGTGGCGCGGCGCATCAACAACCAACTCGTGATCCTGGGGCTTGGAGTGACCGCGAACGCACCGTCAACAGACAATAAGACTCCCACGGAGGTCCCCGGCCCATGACGTTCCGCAAATCCAAGTTCTGGTCGCTCCTGCTCGCGCATCTATTCTTCCTCGCCGCGCTCGGTATTCATCCCGTCGTCATGCCTCCGACCGCCGATGCCGCGACTCAGAGCATCTTGCCGTATCCGCGGTTCAAGGCGTTCGTGACCGGAACGAGTGATCCGTTGGCCGGCGGGAAACTCTACACGTACTTGCCGGGAACGACGACTCCCACGAACACGTACACGACGAGCGCGGGGACCGTTGCGAACGCAAACCCCGTGGTACTCGACGCGAACGGCGAAGCCGACGTGTGGTTTACGGGTACGATCAAGCTCGTACTGACGGACTCCGACAACGTGACGGTCTGGACGAAGGATAACGTCGGCGCGGTCGGATCTTACGGCTCCCTCACCGGCGACTCCACCGGCAACATCAGCGGTTTCGACAACGGTACGTTCACGGGGCGGGTGACGACGGGCGACCTCATCACGGAGGGTCCGTGGGTGGACGTGCGGGCGTATGGGACCATAACCTTCGGTTCTTCTCCTTCCACTGCGCAGAAGACCGCCAACGTCGCCGCGATTAAGGCGGCGCATGATAATCTCGTTTTGACGTATGGCGGCGGGAGGGTCGTATTCCCGGCCAAGAAGATAATGATTAACGCAGCAATAGACAACTTGTCTTCCTACGTCACCTTCGAGGGACAGAAGGGCGGGTATCTACTGAAGGGTACGGAGATTTCCGGCGAGGGGGCCACTCCCGCCACCCTGTTCAATTTCGGGACCAACGCAACGGACAGGGTAAAGTTCAAGGATATGGTGCTGTCGAATGCGCCCGATGGCATTACGATCCCCAATGCGATCTACACTTCAAATTTATCCCTTGAGGATGTCGGCTTCATCAACATCTCCGACGCGGCCATAAATGTGGCCGACAACACGGATTACTGGACGGGCGGAATCGCGAGAGGCACATTCACTCGGGTAAATTTCTACAACACGAAATATGGTTTCTACTCGAACGACCGGGCTATGGTGAACAATCTTCTATTTAATGATTGCTATTGGGGAAATCCAATCGACAACGGCATTGGAATCCGCGCCGGAGACGGAACGTACTTCACGGTACGGGGTGGCCTGAACAACGGGACTCCAACCACAACCCATGTCCCCATTTCCACCGGATACGGGACCGCCTATATAGACGGCCTTGAGTTCGCTGATTATGGAAGCACGCCGGGAACGAACGACAACGTTCCGCTGTTCCAGGTACGGAAGAGTGCGGATGCTTCTCTGACGAAAAATTTATCCTTGATCGTGAGCAATTCTGCCTCGCTTACGAACTTCCGTGGCCCGATCATCGCCATCGACCCATTGGCGAAAATTTACACTATAGGCATTCATAATTCCCACATCGACGCTGCTTCGGGTCACACCACCGCCATGGATAATCAGGTCATTACCAATGCTGGCGTCATTGACCACTTGGTAGTGACCGGGACGCTATACAACGGGTCGGCGCAACAGGCCAATTCCGTAACGGCTACGTGGGTTGGAAACACTACCGGCTATCCGCAGTTCCTTCCCGCCAACGTCCCGAAGGTATCAGGCGGAGACATCGTCATCACCGACAACGCGTCTAGAGACCAGTTAGAGAGTGAGAAAAATTTAATCTTCCGATTTACGGGAACCGGGAATCTGACTTTCACGGTCAACCCCGCTTCTTATGTTCCCGCAGGGACATTTGTAATTATTCAAAAGGTTGACAGCGGCGGGTCGGTAACAATCAACCGGAATCTCTCCGACACCCTTGAAGGCGTTACATCCCTGTATCTCCGCCGTGCCGGTGAATCCATAAAACTTATTTCCGATGGCGTGTCCGCGTGGTACTCACCGACCCGCATTACCACCTCTAACGCGACGGCTTCCGTTACCGACAATTCGACCATCGCGCACGGAATGGGGTTCGCCCCCTCCGTTGTGACCGTTACGGGGTCCGTGGCGGGAGAGATCGTGTCAGTAACGTCGATAGATACCACATATATTACCGTCGCCATCAAGAAGCACGACGGAACGGCGGGAACGAGCCAGACCGTGTACTGGACGGCGTGGAAATAATGCGCTCTTCCTTCCCCGCCGCCTTCTCCTTCACCGACCAGGCCGGCGTTGCCCTCGGGAGTACGGGGAATGGCGACAATGTGACCGTGACGGGCATCGACAACACGACCACCCTCGTCCTGACCGGCGACACCTCCTGTAAATACAGCATCAACGGGGCGGCGTGGGCGACGGCGAACGACAACGTGACGCTCAACGATAATGTAGCGTTGCAGAACGTGGCGAGTGCGAATCACAGTACGGCGGTTTCCTGCACGTTGAACCTCGGGGGGGGGTGACGGATACGTGGAGTCGGACCACACTCGCACCGGAGGCGGATGTCACGTTGCCACGCTTCCGGGGCGCGAGTATGAGCGGAGGGTGGAGATGAGGGTCAACTTCATCCCGGCGCTGTCGAACCTGCGCGAGTTTGAAGGCTTCGCATCGAACGATCCGCTCGACTCCGGCGGGGAGACCGCTCACGGTATCTCCCGCGTCTACCATCCCGAAATGTGGATCGACGGGAAGCCGCCGACGTGGGAACAAGCGGAGGCGTTCTACCTCGCGCTGTGGATCAGGAACGGATGCGATGCCCTCCCGTTTCCGATGGACGTTTGCCACATGGACTCCTGCGTCAATCCCGGCCCCGGAGCGGCGAAACAGTTTCTCATGTGGTCCGGGGAGCACAAGGATCCGACCCGTCAGGCCACGGAGTACCTCATCTGTCGGCAGGAGTATTATCTGGACCGCGTCCGCAAGCGTCCAGCGAATCTCGAATACATCTGCGGATGGATGGCGCGGACGATCAAGATGTGGCGGCGCACGGTCAATAATTCATGGGATGCGGAGGTGTTATGGCCGAACTCGAAGCCTTGAAAAAGATGCTCCTGTCGGCGGACACGGCGATGGCGGCGGTGACGTTCATCTTCGTATGCTTCATCGTGAAGCCGCTCCTTCCGTCGCCCCTGCCAGAGATCCCCGGACAAGCCCCTGACCGGTGGCGAGTCGTGAAGGAATTCCAATGGGTCCCCTTAACGATGGCGTTCCTCATCGGGACGCTCCTATCCGTCGTGTTCGACCCTGACGCGAACGAACTGATTGTGTCGAAGGTCCGCGGAGGACTCCAGACGGGTGCCTACAGCGTGGCGCTGTGGGAAACATACTCCGTCGCGCTGAAGCCGATCATCGACAAGGTGTTGGGGAGGGCGACGTAACGTGTGCCTCTTCCACCGTTGGATCGCCGTTGAAGACGTGGATCATTCGGTGTGCGGGGAGTGCTTCATCCCCGTCGGATCGCCTCGCATTCCTGTGGAGCAGTGGCCCGAACATCCGAAAGGCTGTTGCCCGATGGGGTTCCGTGTCTGCTCCAAGTGCGGCAAGGCCGAGGGGTACGGTAGCCACGGGAAACTGACCGTCGTGCCAGACACCTGTAAGGCGCAAGTCGCGTCAATGCAACCGAAATAACAATCCCATAACTATCGGATAAATATCCGACGAACGTCGTGTTCGACCCTGACGCGAACGAACTGATTGTGTCGAAGGTCCGCGGAGGATTCCAGACGGGTGCCTACAGCGTGGCGCTGTGGGAAACATACTCCGTCGCGCTGAAGCCGATCATCGACAAGGTGTTGGGGAGGGCGACGTAACGTGTGCCTCTTCCACCGTTGGATCGCCGTTGAAG
>JAMDCN010000160.1 GCA_023489025.1 Deltaproteobacteria bacterium
GTCGCGGGAGAGCGTCGGGAGCGGGGGTACCGCGGGGAGTTGCGGTGCATCTTTCCTCGCGGTCGCTCCCGTCATCCATGGCTCTCGCGACACTTGGCCACCCATGGCCATTGCCTCGACGGAGAGCAACCCCTGGGCGTTGGCGAGGCGCAGCAGCAGCAGCTCGAACCCGAGGTGCGGGAATTCGGTCGCCAGCACATCCCGCTCGGACCGGAACGCGATATCGAGTAGGAGCATCCACTCCTCCCGGGAGCGGCGCGCCGTCAGCTCCCGCATCCGGTCGAGGGACGCGGGGGAGTGACGGAAGAGGAGCGCTTCCTGGCCGGTGAAGGAAAGGACCGCCGCGTCGCGCAGGACGTCGATCAGGGAAAGGTAAAGGTACTTGAGGTCCGCGCCGCGGGAGAGCAGGGAGGCGAACCGGGTCAGGGCCGGTCCCGCGCCGTCGAGGACGGCGGCGGAGACGAGGTCGATCGCCGCCTCGACTCCCACCAACCCCAGCATTCCCTCCACCAGCGCCGCGGTGACGCTCCCGCCGCCGGAAACCGCCGCCTGTTCGAAAAGGGATTGTCCGTCGCGCATCGATCCGAAGGCGTACCGCGCCATGAGGACGAGGGCGTCCTCCTCGGCGGTGATTCCTTCCTTGCTCGCCATCTCCGACAGCCGACCCCGCACTTCGGCGTCGGTCAGCATGCGGAAATCGAAACGCTGCACGCGGGAAAGGATCGTGTCGGGGATGCGGTTGGGCTCCGTGGTGGCGAGGATGAACACCACGTGGGGAGGCGGTTCCTCGAGCGTCTTCAGCAGCCCGTTGAAGGCCTGCTTCGACAGCATGTGGACCTCGTCGATGATGTAGACCTTGTACCGGAGGCGGGAGGGGGCGTAGGCGGCGTTCTCGCGCAGGCTGCGGATATCGTCGATCCCGGTGTTGGAGGCCCCGTCGATCTCCTGGACGTCGGTTCCGGCGCCGACCTCGACGCACGTGGGGCAGGACAGGCACGGCGTGGGGGTGGGTCCCTTCTCGCAGTTGAGCGCCCGGGCGAGGATCCGGGCGAAGGTGGTCTTGCCGACGCCGCGGGTGCCGGAGAACAGGTAGGCGTGGTGGATCTTCCCCGAGGTGATCGCGTTGGCGAGGGCGCGGGTGACGTGCCCCTGCCCGACGATCTCGCCGAACGTCTTCGGGCGCCATTTCCTCGCGAGCGCTTCGTACGCCATCGGTTCCGCATCCCCCTTCATGCTGGGTTCAGACTCCGGGCTCGCGGGTCCGCCGGCGGCCAGGTGAACCGCCGGCACACGGAGATGTGCGGCTGCCGCTGCTTCCTTCCGGACCTGACGGGGTTCGCCGACTTCCGTTGCGGCGGGCCTGGCCGCCGGCGCATCCGCGGCCGCTCCAGCGCATCCATGCGCTCCGGTCGCTGCCGCCATCCATGGCTCACGCGACACTTGCCCGTCCATGGGCATCGCGTCACTTGGCCGTCCATGGCCTTCGGGGCATCCGGCCGGTCGATCGCATGTCGCAAAGATGGATATCCTACGGGAACCGGGGCCGCATTTCAAGGAGATCCGGGACAAGGCGCCGGGAACCGGAATTTGCGCGGTGAGGCCGGGAACCATAACTATTTTATCGTACAGATCATTTGTGTTACAAACGACCAATGATCTCTTGCGTGGCGGGTTGCAACATGTCGCGAGCCATCGGGCGCCCCTTCCTTGCGATCGTCGCCGCCCTGCTCGGACTGGCGGCGATGTCGACGGCTGCGGCCGCCGCGAATCGCTACGACGTTTCCTATTTCTGGTCGCGGAGTCTCGCCGGGGTCCAGGACTACCGCGACCGGGTAGCCGGAGTGCTGGGGCCGGGAGTGACCAACAGTCTCAAGGTGGTCGCCAAGGGCGACCTGTTCGGTCTGGTCTACGCGCGCCATGGTGGCCGCGCCGGAGCGACACGGGTCGCGAAAGTCCATACCCGGCTGTTGCAATCCCGGGGCCTGGAAGCCGCCATGCCGGTGCGCTCGCAGGATTGGGCGGAAACCGAACGCAGTCGCGAGATCCGCGACCTCCAGGCTGCCGTCGAAGACCACATCAGCCGCCTGCGCCGGGAAGGCAGGATCAAGGCCGACGAGCGCACCGGCTGGTCGGTATATGATTTCACCGCCGGCGAAAAGCTGGTCAGCATTAACGAGGACGAGCAGTTCGAAGCGGCCAGCATGGTGAAGCTCTTTATCGCCGCGGCTTTCTTTTGCAAGGTCGAGAAGGGTGAACTGATTTACGGCGATAAAAGCCGCCGACACATGGAACTGGCGATCCAGCATTCGAACAATGCCGCCACCAATTGGATGCTCCGGAAGATCGGCGGGCCGAAGGCGGTTGAACGGATACTGAAACGGAAATACCCCGGCATCTTCCAGGATACGCGCATCGTCGAATACATACCGCGCGGTGGGCGAACTTACCGCAACAAGGCATCCCCCCACGACTACAGCCGCTTCCTGTATGCGGTCTGGAAGGAGGACATTTTCGGCGCCCGGGAGATCAAACGCCTGATGGCGCTGCCGGGATCCGACCGGATCTACACGGGGGTAGCGAGCATCCCGGTGAGCACCCGGGTTTACAACAAGACCGGCAGCACCGCGCACGTCTGCGGCGATATGGGAATCCTGAATGTCAAGGGTCCGGACGGCAAGCGTTACCCCTACACCGTGATCGGCATCATCGAGAAAGAGCGGCGCGCCCGCGACTACACGACCTGGATCCGCTCACGCGGCGCGGTGATCCGCAGCGTGTCCAGGGCCATTTACCAGGGCATCGCGAACCGCCACGACTTTTACTGAGGTTTAGACACTGGCGGCTGCCGGTCGATGCCGAAGGCATCCCGGCGGCGCGCATCCTCACAATCCGGGAGTCGCAAGGTCAGGGGAAGATCGTTCCGCTTTCCACTTCCCTGAGAAATGCGGGCACAGGGAGAATCTCGATCCCGTCGCCGGTTGCCAGAGACCGATCCCCCGTATGGACGACAAGACGCCGCCGAAGCCCCGGAAGCTCCGTGATGGCCCGCAGGCCGGTCAACTCCCCCTCCCGGACGTTTCTCGACGATTTCACTTCGATGGCGACGAGAGCGCTCCCCTTGCGCAACAGGAAATCGACCTCTACGCCCGATCCTTTCCCCGCGGCCCAATAGAACCATTCGTCGAACAGGTTCCCGTAGTCCCTGTATGCCCGGAGGACGGATGCGATCCACCCCTCGAACAGGTGGCCGCGCTCCTCCGCCGCGACCGGCCCGAGTTGACGCTTCATGGCTCTCGGAATTCCGGGATCGGCCCAGTACAATTTCGGGTGCCTCCGTTCACGAACGCGCAGCCGCGCCTCGAAGGCCGGCAGCGTGAACGTGAGCATCGTGTCTTCGAGGATCGTCAGGTAGCCCGAGATCGTCGTCCGGGCGACGCCGGCATCGCGGGCGATTCCCGCAACGTTGATGACCTGGCCGTGGAACAGCGCGGCGATCGGCAGGAATCTCGCGAAACCCGGCAGATTGCGGACCAGCGCCTCCGCCTGCACCTCCTCCTTCAGGTAGAGCTGGGCATAGGCGGCGAGGGCCTCCCCCCGGTCGGGAGCCGACCAGACGACGGGGAGGCTTCCCCAGTGCAGGATGCTCTCGATGTCGAAGTCCCGGCCCAGTTCCTTCGGGAGCAGCGGATGCATGTTGCGGCGGACGGCCCTTCCGGCCAGCAGGTTCGTGCCTGCCGTCTTGAGCCTGCGGGCGCTGGAGCCGCAAAGGACGAACCGGAGTCCGCGGTCCTCGAAGTATCGATGCACCTCGTTGAGCAACGGCGGGATCCGCTGGATCTCGTCGACCACGACGACCGTCCCCTTCGGGACAGCCCTCAACTCTCCGGCGAAACGGCCGATGTCGGCCAACAACGACTGGTACAGCGACTCGTCGAGAAGGTCGATCGTGTGGGCGTTCGGGAACGTCGTCCTCAGCCAGGTGCTTTTCCCTGTCCCTCGAGGCCCGAAGAGAAAGAAGGATCCCTTGGGAGGCGCAAGGAGGCGGGGGTATATATGCGTGGATACCATGCCGTCATTATGCCCCGAATTATGATGTCATGAATACCCGATCGAGAAGGAACCCGCCGTCCGGGCCAGGCGCTGGTCAAGGGTCCAGATCGGCGAGCGGGCGATGCGGGCGGATGCCAGCAGGTGGATGTCGATCCAGCCGACTCCCTTCCCGTGCAGCTTCTCGCTCTCGAGAAATCCGAGCACTTCATCGTGCCCGGCAAGGGGCGCCTGAGGCAGCGAGGCGAGGAGGGTGAGGATCTCCCGCCGGTTCCGCAGGTTCCCGCAGGCGAGTTCCCCCAGGACGAACCTGTGGCCCAGAACCCGTTCTTCGCCGAGCAGGGAGCGGAGTCGGTCGTTCCCGCGCCGGAAGTGGTCCACCCAGACGGAGGTGTCGACCAGGATCAAGCGGCCCGAACCGATCGCCTGCGGGGCGGCCGGCGGAGGTTCTTTTCGGTCCCCCCGAGATCCGCCAGGCGACGGGCGCCTTCGCGGGCGATGAGCGCCGCAAGTCCCATCCGGACCAAGGCGGTCTTTTCCGTGACGCCGGTGAGCCGGGCCGCCTCCTCGATCAATTTTGCCTCGATGTTCAGTGTCGTCCTCATATGCATCAATATGTATCTTCAGTGCATAAGAGTCAAGGGGGAGATCGTTCCTCGGACAATTCGTTGCCGACGAAATCCGGCGCGGCGAGGCCGGATCATTTCACGGAATCGCCCGGGGATTCGGCCCTGACGTAAAGGACCGGGGTGACCGCGGGCGCCGCGTAGTCCACACCGAGGTGGGGTCTCGCGATCTTCAGGATCGGGTGCATCCTTCGTTTCGTGAAACCCGAGGAGATCCTCCGGCGCTCGTATTCGATGTCCACCGCGAGGACCACGGCGCCGAGAATCGCGGCCGTGGCGGTCAGTTTCTTTCGAATGCCTCGATACCCTCCTGTCAGGCCCTGCTCCGGCTCGTGCGAACCGTTTCTGCAGGTGGATACGTACGATAAAGTTGAAACTGATACTTTTTACGGATAATACTCTTCATGCAAATCGTTTGTGTTGCAAGAGATATATCCTTATGTTTGAGAAGGCGTTTCCGCATGGAGGGGAGGCCGGGCGAAAGATCACCAAGCGGATCTCCCGCATAGAGGAGAAATAGATCAAGGAGGAGACGATGATCGAGGATATCCTGCGGCGCGAGTTCTACCACAACCGGATCTCGGAGTACCTCATCTGCCTGGCGATCATCGCCGGAGGTATTCTCGCGGTGCGGGTCGTGGAGGCCCTGGCATTGCGGCGCCTGAAGGCGTGGGCGGAAAAGACCCCGACCACGTACGACGACTTCCTCGTCGACCGGATCCAGGGGACGGGAATCCCGCTGGCTTACCTGGGGATCGTTCAGGCCTCCCTTCGGTTCCTGACGCTCACGCCCCGGGTCGAGCGGATCATCGACATGGCCGGGATCGTCCTCCTGACGCTCCTCCTCATCGTCTTCACCGTGGCGCTCGTGCGGTACGGCTTCGAGGAATACATGCGGAAGCGGGGGGAGAACGCCTCCCGGGACCGCGCACTGAAGGGGGTCGTCAGCCTGGCGAAGGCCCTGGTCTGGGTCACCGGCGCCCTCTTCCTGCTCGACAACCTCGGATTCAGGATCTCCACCTTGGTCGCGGGGCTCGGCATCGGCGGGATCGCGGTGGCCCTCGCGGCACAGACCATCCTCGGGGACCTGTTCGCCTACTTCACCATCCTGTTCGACCGCCCCTTCGAGATCGGCGACTTCGTCGTCGTCGGCGAACACATGGGGGTCATCGAACGCTTCGGGATCAAGACCACGCGGATCGCCAGCCTCGATGGAGAACAGATCGTCGTGTCCAACAAGGACCTCACCGACTCGAGGGTGCGCAACTTCCGGCGGATGACGAAACGGCGCGTGGCGTTCCGGCTCGGCGTGACGTACCGGACCCCGGCTACGCTTCTCCGGGAGATCCCCGGGATCGTCACGGACATCTTCCGGGAGATCGAGGGGGCGACCCTGGACCGGGTCCACTTCTTCTCCTACGGGGACTTCAGCCTGATCCACGAGATCGTCTATTACGTCGACGGGAACGACTACACGAGATACATGGACCTCCAGCAGAAGGTCAACCTGCGGATCCACGAGGAGTTCGAGAAGCGCCGGATCGAGTTCGCCTACCCGACCCAGACCCTGTACCTGAACAAGGCCTGAGGGCTTCGATCCCGGTTTTTGTCATCGGGATCCGTCATGTTATCGATCCCACCCACGGGCACCCGATTCGGCCCGGTGGTCCGGATCCGCCCCCCGCTACGACATGCTCCTTCCGTAATAGTAGTCAACGATATCCCGTTTCGAGATCATGGAGACGATTTCATCCGGACGTTCATCGTGCACTACCGGCAGCTCGTCCACGTTGATCGCCGCCATCTTGTCCAGCGCCTGCTGGAGGGTGTCGTTCCAGCGCACGCGGACGACGTTGGGGGTGGCGACGTCGTGCGCCACGGTCACCTGTTCGATCGTCTCCTCGAAGAGAACGGCCCGGATGTCGTTGATCGACACGATCCCGGTCATCCGCCCCCCCCGGTCGACCACCGGGAAATGGGACATCCCCGAGCGCGTCACCATCCTCACCAGGTCGCCGAACGGGGTGTTCTCCGGGATGCAGGTGATCGGTTGGTCCCGGACCGCCTCGTGCACACGGATCTTCTCGAGCATCCCCCGGGCGAACTCGGTGAGGTGCGCGGGCGACGCGATCCGGCTGATCTGCTGTTTCTCGTACAGGCTCGTGTTGCGCAGCAGCAGGTACGAGGTGGAGGAAACGAGCATCAACGGGACCAGCAGGGTGTAGCTCGCGCTCATCTCGCACGCCATGATGACGGCGGAGATCGGGGTCTTGGCGACCCCTGCGAAGAAGCCGCCGATCCCCACGAGGACGAACGAGCCGGGGTTCACGACCCATCCGGGGGCAAGCTGGTGCCCGAGGAATCCGAACGCCCCGCCGAGCATCGCGCCGATGAAGACCGAGGGACCGAACACGCCGCCGCTGCCGCCCGATCCGATGGTGCAGGAGGTTCCGAGGATCTTCAGGAAGACGAGGAGGAGCATCGTCGATCACGGCGTACGCCGTTCGAGGGCCATCTGCACCCAGCCGTAGCCGCCGTCCGTGATCTGCGGAAACGCATACGCGATCGTCCCCAGCATGAAGCCCCCCGCCGCCGGCTTCAGCATCTTGTAGATCCGCAACGGCTCGAAAAATCGGTCCCGGGACCCGTAGAAGGTCCGGACGTAGAGGAACCCCGCCATTGCGCAGACGACGCCGAAGAGGGCGTAGGGAAGCAGCTCGCCGGGGAGGGAGAAGGCGACCGGGCCGGGGAAGAAGAGCGCCCCTCCCTTGTAGATCTGGCTGTAGACGGCGTACGCCGTGATCGACGAGACGATGCAGGGGAGGATCGCCTCGTACTCGAATTCCGTCTCCCGGTACAGCACCTCGGGGGCGAAGAGGGCCGCCCCAAGCGGCGCCTGGAAGATCGCGCCGATCCCCCCCGCCGCCCCGGCCAGCACGAGGATCCGGCGCTCCCGGGCTTTCAGTTTCAGCAGGGAGGCGAAGACCGATCCGAATCCCGATCCGATCTGGGCGATCGGCCCTTCCTTTCCCGCCGATCCCCCGGTGCCGATCGTAAGAGCTGACGCGATGATCTTCACGAACGGCACACGTTTTCTTATCTTCCCTCCCCGGAGGTGGAACGCTTCGATCATGGCGTCCGTCCCGTGCCCCTCCGCCTCCGGGGCGACGAAATAGACGATCACCCCGGAGACGAGTCCTCCGAGGGCGGGGATGATGAAAAACCAGGGGGATCGGACCGGGGCGAGCGTAAAAAGCGACGCGGCGGGAGATCCCGCCCGCGGCTCCGCATACCCGGTGAATGATTCCAGTACGTAGTGCAGCATCCACCCGGGGAGCCGACCAGGATCGCCCAGAGGCCCGCGACGATCCCGATGCCGATCGAAAGGAGCATGAGACGGAACTGCGAAGGGAGCCGGGACAACTCCCCCGAAAGCCGATCCCGAAGGTGTTCGATGATTTTCACTTTGTTATCATACAAATAATTTGTGTTAACATCAAAAGAACAATCACGCGAAGAGGAGATTCACCCGCATGATGGAGATGCCGCCCACCAGGAGGGATCGCGAGATCGCAGGCGTCCTGGACAACCTGCGGCGCGTGTTCAGGGTGGTTCATAGATACTCCAAGCGCGCGGAAAAGGTCGGCGGGCTGACCGGGCCCCAATTGTGGGCGATGAAGGTACTGGCGGAATCCGCTCCCCTCCGGGTGACCGACCTCGCCCGGCGCATGTATCTTCATCCGTCCACGGTGGTCGGGATCCTCCACCGGCTGGAACAGCAGGACATGGTGACGCGGACCCGGTCCGAGAA
>JAMDCN010000063.1 GCA_023489025.1 Deltaproteobacteria bacterium
GGGCAGGCCTCCGCGCAGGCCCGGCAGCCGATGCACTTCGTCGTGTCGATGAGCATCCCGTTGAATTCGACGCCCCCCTCCGAGGTCTGCTGGGCGTGCGCCGGCTTCCCGCCGCCCGTGAGCAGGGCGCCGCCGGTCACCCCGGCGATCTTCAAGAAATTCCTTCTGCTGATGGTCATCTGTTGTCCCTCCTGTGGAATCCGGCGTCAGCGGAAATATTTCCGGATCACGATCTGCAGGATCTCCCCGTCCATGGATTCGAGGATACCCTCGGCGTGGATCCCTCCGTCCGGGAGGGTGACCCCGACTTCCTGGGGCACCGCCCTGTGAAGGAAGAGGAACTCCGTAAAGCTCCTCACTTCCTTTTCCAGCCACGCGGAGGCCTCCGCGCCGATTCGCAGCTTTTTCAGGTTCTGGACGAAATTGGACGGACGGATCGCGAATGCCCATCCCTTTTCGTAGGGTTCCTTCTTCGCCCCCTGCAGATCGGAATTGATCTTGTCGTTCACCTCGCAGACAACGCCGTCGACCGGCGATACGAACTCGATCCTCTTCCCCGACTGGATCGCGGCAAACGCCGGCTCGCCTTGTCGGACCTTCACTCCCGGAGACGGAAGCTCGAACCGGTCGACTCTTCCGAGGATTCCCTGTGCGAACCCGTCCAGCCCCACCTGCACGGCCCCGGAGGATTCGAGCTTCGCCCAGGTGTGGCCGCCGTGGAAGAAAAGGCCGCCGGGCAGTTCATACGCCCAGTCGGGAAGAAACCCGGCCGGCTCCCGGTATGCGACGGATTCCGCCGCCCGCCGACTTTCCCTTCGCCGAAGATAGAGATCCACAGCGATGCATCCAAGAACCGTCAGAATGAAGAGAAGGACTACCATGGCTCACCTCCCGGCGATTACCCCAAAAATTGGCTGATGACCTTCGCCCACTGCGCGTCGGTCAATCTGCCGCTGATGTCCGTTAGCGCCTCGCCACCGTCGGTCGCCGTCATCCCCAGATCGGACGCGAACGCCCTCTGCAGCCTTTCGACCTCGCATTCGATCCATTTCCTGGCGACGTTTTTATGGTACAGCCCGGTCACCGGATTCCCCTTGGACCGCATGGAGAAGATCCAGCCATCGGAGTACGGGTCGTCGTTGATGATGGAGGGATCGGCGGCCATCCTCGGATTGACGGCCTTGACGGTCCCGCTCGCCGGCGCCACCAGGCGGACGGTACGCTGACCGGAATGGAGGAGGAAGCAGATGCTGTTCTCCTTCACCGCCATGTTTTCGCCGGGCACCGATACCCGGTCGATCTTCCCGATCAGCCTGGCCGCGAAGTCGTCGATGCCGACCTTGGCCTCGTTCTCGTCTTCCGGAGACGGCGCGACCCACAGGTGCTTGGGATGATAGTAATAATCCGCTTTCAGGAAAAACCCTCGGACGGATTCCAGACCCTTTCCGGTGTGGCTCACCTCGTGATACAGGGAGCATTCCTGGAAGTTGGCCGTATTGCAGATGCCTTTCGAGGACGACGTGCTGTCGACGGGGATCATTTTCACCGGAAAGGCCTTGCAGAACGTGACGGTCTTCGTCTCAAGAAAAGGGCATTTTCTCTCTTTCATCTCCGCACCCCTTCTCCTCCGGCGGTTCCGTTTCCTCCGTTCACCCGAAAAGAATTCTTCATGCATGCCCCTCTCGCGGCTTCGCGGCCGCGACGATGACCAGAACGACGTAGGCAATCCCGAGAATCATGTATCCCATTTTTCCCACCTCCCTCTGCAGGGACGCCTTCCCGCGCCTTTGATAAACGCAATGCCCGTGCCGGACCCGGAACCAAAGCGGATTTCATCTATAACTTCCTGATAATCAACGGATATTTAGACCCTGGAGAACATCGTGACGAAGGCGAGGAGAAACGGCGAGATGTGGAGATTTTCTACACTTCCGTGCGGGGAAGGTTTATGCGTTTAATTATCGAGACGATTCCGGTGTTGAAAAATCCAACATCGAATCGAATTTTTCATCACTCTTTCTGCGCAGCCCCCTCCTTCTTCAGGTCGAATTTCTTGATCTTGTTATAGAGCGTGACCCGGTCGATCCCGAGCGTCTGGGCGGACCGGACGATGTTCCACTGATTTTCGCTCAAAACGACCCGGATGTGCTCCTTCTCGATCTCATCGAGCGATTTCGACCGGCGGTTCGCGCTTCCCGGAGCGGCGGGGAGGCTGATGTCGGATCCGTTGATGACGTTCGCCTTGGCCACGACCATCGCCCTCTCGATGACGTTCCGCAGCTCCCGCGCGTTCCCCGGCCAATCGTAGTCCATCAGGGTCCGCATCGCCTCTTCGCTCACTCCCCGGACCTGCTTCCCCATCTCGATGTTGAATTTCTCGACGAAATGATCGACCAGGAGCGGGATATCCTCCCTCTTTTCCCGCAAGGGAGGGATGTGGATGGAGATGACGTTCAGACGATAATAGAGGTCGGCCCGGAAACGCCCCTCCTCGATGGCGCTTTTCAGGTCCCGGTTCGTCGCCGCGATGATCCGCGAATTGATGGCGATCAGGTCCGAGCCTCCGACGCGCCGGAACTCCTTCTGCTCCAGAACCCGGAGGAGGTCCATCTGCAGCTTGAGGCTGATGTCGCCGATCTCGTCCAGGAAAAGGGTCCCGTCCTGGGCGAGCTCGAGCTTCCCTCTCTTGATGGCATTGGCGCCCGTGAACGCCCCCTTTTCATGCCCGAAGAGCTCGCTCTCCAGCAGGCTCTCCGTGAGCGAGGCGCAGGACACGGAGATGAACGGGGCCTCGCTCCGGGGGCTTTCGTCGTGGATCGCCCGCGCGAGAAGCTCCTTTCCCGTCCCGCTCTCCCCCTGGATGAGGACCGTCGAGCTGCTCTTCGCGACGGTTCGCGCAAGATCGAAGATCTCCAGCATCTTCTCGTTCTTGCTGATCATGTCGCGCAGCTTGTACTGCTTCTTGAGCTCTTTCCGGAGGAACAGGTTCTCCTGGACGAGTTTGTGATGGTCCACGATTTTCCGGATCGTCAGGGAGATGTCGTCGGGGTTGAACGGCTTGACGAAATAGTCGTAGGCGCCAATGCCATCAAGATTCACGGCGGTGTCGACCGTCGCATAGGCGGTCATGATGATGACCAGCACGTCGGGGTGCGTCTTCCGGACCTCCTCCATCAGTTGGATCCCGTCCATCCCGGGCATCTTGAGGTCCACCAGCATTAGGTCCCAGCTCTTTGCCGGGAGCCGTTCCAACGCTTTTTTCCCGCTCTCTACGGCCTCCACGTTGTAGCCGTCCTCCTCGAGCCAGCTGCTCAGGGAGTCCCGGACAATCTCCTCGTCGTCCACCACCATGATATTGACGCTCTTTTCCACCGTCATGCTCACCTCCCCGCCCCCGTTTGGGACGCCACCACCATCTGGCAGGCACGACAGAAGTCCCGCCCCTTGCCGTCGACGTCGACCACGGTATTCGAAAGGTACATCACGCACTCCCGCGAGTGGCAATGGATAAGCCCGAAGGTGTGCCCCAGCTCGTGAAGGCACTCCTTGCGCAGCCTCGAAAGGAGCAGCGGCCCGTCCGCCGCCATGCCGTAATGCTCCTGGCGCAGCCTGGCCAGCGAAACGACGGCCGCCGTCCCGCCCAGCTGGGCCTCGCCGAACACGTACGTCAGAATCGGGATGCAAAGGTCCTTTTCGGTCACCCCCAGAAGCTTGAACGCGTCCTCCGGAACCTTCTCGAGCATCTCCTTGAGGATCTTCGTCGAGTAATACTGGTTCCGCCTCGGTTCGTAGCTCGAGGGAGGAACGGAGATCGACGGCATCTCCCTGACGGTCGTCCAGAGGCAGTCACCCATCTCTTTCACCAGCCATTGGAGGATACCCGGATCCACCGCCCCGACGGGCCTGATGTAGATGATGTTCCCGATTTTTTCCGCTTTCCTTTACATGATGGGAAGCGTGACCCGGACATTCGTGCCCTTCCCGGGGCTGCTGTCGACTTCCACCCTGCCGTTGTGCCGGGTCACGATGCTGTTTACCACCGAGAGGCCCAACCCGGTCCCCTTCTCCTTCGTGGAGAAGAACGGATCGAAGATCCGGGCGAGGTTCTCCGCTTCGATCCCGACGCCCGTATCGTGAACGCTCACAGTTGCCGTGTTCTCCTTCTCGTGGTACTCGCTGCCGATCGTCAGGGTCCCCCCCCCTTCCATGGCCTCGCAGGCGTTGATCAAGAGGTTCAGGAACACCTGCTTCATGTGCGCCGGGTCGGCCAGGATGTCCGGGAGGGGGTTCATAAGGTTCGCCACCTCGATGTTGTTGAGGTTCAGCTTGTTCCGTATGAGAGAGATGGACTCGTCCACCACATCAACGAGATTTATCTGCTTCCGAACCGGCTCCTTCGGCCGCGTGACATCGAGCAGGTTCTGGACGATGGCGCTCGTCCTCTCGACCTCCCTTCGCATCGTCTCCAGATACGCCCTGAATTTATCGACCTCCTCCGCACCGTGCTGCCCCTGGCCGATCTTCCTCTCCATGAGCTTGATGTACGTGTAGACGCCGGTCAGCGGATTGTTGATCTCGTGCGCCACGGTGGCCGCCAACTTCCCCACCGCGGCCAGCTTCTCGGAGTGCAGGAGCTGGGACTGGGCCGTCTTGAGCTCCGCCGTCCGTTCCTCCACCTTGTGCTCCAGGTTTCGCATCCCCTCCCGGATCTCCTCCTGGGCCTTCTGAAGGTCCCGGGTCATCTGGTTGAACGACGAGGCCAGGTGCCCCATCTCGTCGCCGGTCTTGACCGGGATGAAATGGTCGAGATCGCCCCCGGAGATCCTTTTCGTGCCGAGAACAAGCTCCTTGACCGGCCCCTCGATAAAATGGAAGAGGATGAGCGCGACGATGATGCAGATGGCGAGGATCGAGACAATGCTCACGAGAACGACCTTGCCGCGGGCCTTGGACATCTGCGCGTCCACGTCGCCCAGGTTCATGGTGACGTCGATCACCCCCAGGACCTTCATGGTTTCGGGGTGCGCGTGGCACTTCGCGGAAGAGCATCCCATCTCGTTGTACAAGGGGTTGATGATGCCGAGGATGCGGCGTCCCCCCCCCGGATGTTCGCCGCCGCCGGCGGAGAAGAAGATCCTGCTTCGCTCCGCCGTCGCCAGCCGCTCGAGCGGGCGCGCCTCCGAATGGCACCCGTAGCAGGCCTCCGCCCGCTTGTCGACCATCCGGCCCGCCTCGGTGCTGTCGCTGGAAAAGAGGATCTTGCCCTCCTTGCTGTAGATCCGGACCCTCTCGATCCCTTCCTGCTGGCCGATCGTCTCCATGATCTTGTAGGCGGCCTCTTTCCGGTTTTCGAGCATGTCGTTCTGGACCGATTTCTTGATCGTTTCGCTGAGCTGCGAAGCGGTGCGGAGCATCGTGACGTTGAGATTCTCCCTCTGGATGTCGAGGTAGAGATAGGCCAGGGCCCCGTTCACGATCAGGATCATCCCGACGACGCAGAGGACGACCTTCACGCTGATGCTGTTGTACCAGTTCATGGTTTGTATACAGTATACATAGTTCGGGCCCCGGGGGAAGGAAAAACCGCCCCGTTCCGCCGCCTGGGTTCCCAAGGGGACCTCCGGCGCCGCGCGGGACCGGAGCGGGGCCGGTCGCCCTTTCCCCCAAGAAAGTTGACTCCCGGTCCAAAACAGGAAAAAATGAAACGTTGATATCGTTTTTACGGGGAAGGAATGCAAAAATCGGCGTTTTTCGCCATCGTCGGGATCTCCATCGTAGTCACAGCCGCATCCCTTGGCTTCTCGGCGAGCCGTCTCCTCTCCTCCCGGACCCTTGCCGCCCCCCCCGCCATGTCCGCGGTCCGCGGTACGACGGCGGATGCGCCGAGGACCCCCGCCCTTCCTCCGGAGCGATGGACGAATCTCTTCGCCCCGGACAAGGGTATGGAAATCCCCTCCAAGATCGCAGGATCCGGGGAAAGGACCGCAGCGCCGAAAACGAACTTCGTGCTCCTGGGCACCGTGGCATCCGACTCGCGGCCAGCCCGGCGGGCTATTCTGTGGGCGGAAGGGATGAAGGAACCGAGACTCGAAAGGGAGGGGGCCGAACTGGAACCCGGCGTCCGGCTGTCCCTCATCGAGCGGGATTTCGTCTTCCTGGAGCGCGGGAAAGAGCGCGAAAAGCTTGAACTCCTCCCCGTGGGATCGAAGACGCGGGCCCTCGCCCCGCCGGCGCCGCCCGTACCCGGGGGCTCCCTCCCCGGGTCCGCCGCCGTTCCGGGGGAGATCCGCGTCACCCGGCTGGGGGAAAACCTCTTTTCCCTGGATGAGGCGACGGTGACCCAGCTGACCGGCAACATCAACCAGTACATGACCAACGTCCGGCTCATCCCCTATTTCGAGGGGAACCGCTCCGCCGGCTACCGCATCGCGGCGATTCGCCCGGGGTCGGCGTTCGAACAGCTGGGGTTCCGGGGGGGAGACGTCATCCAGCAGGTCAACAGCGTCGAGCTTTCCACCCCCGACAAGATGTTCACGATCTTCCAGAATCTGAAGGACGAAAAGCGCGTCACGGTCAACATTCTCCGGCAGGGGCAGAAGAGCTCGATCAATTACGAAATCCGCTGACCAGGGAGCGTGCAATGAGAAAATCGGTTTCAGGCCTTGCCGCCCTATGGCTTCTCGCCGCGGCCGCATTCGCGGCGGAACTCCCGCCGGCGGGAAGCCCTCCGCAGGCGGCCGACAACCAGGCCGTGACCGCGCCCGCAGAGGAGGTCAAGCCCGCGGCGGCACCTGTCGAGGAGGTCAAGCCCGCGGCGGCGCCCGTCGAGGAGGTGAAGCCCGCGGCGGCGCCCGAAGCCGTGGAAGCCAAACCCAAACAGCCCGCAGTGTTCATTTCATTGGATTTCACCGACGTGGACCTTCCCGTCCTGGTCAAGTTCATCAGCGAGCAGACCAAGAAGAACTTCATCTTCGACGAAAAGCTGCAAGGGAAGATCACCATCATCTCCCCGCGGAAAATCAGCGTCGAGGAGGCCTACAACGTCTTTCTTTCGGTCCTCCACGTGAAGGGATTCACCACGGTGGAGCAGGGAAATACCATCAAGATCGTCCCTCTTCGGGAAGCCAAACAGGAGAGCATCCCCACGACGAAGGGAGACGAGACCGCCCCCGCCTCCGAGTTCATCACCCGCCTGATCCCGCTTCAATACGTCGATACGGCCGAAATCGTGACCCTGCTGACGCCGATCGTCTCCAAGGACGGCCTGATCACCTCGTTCCCCGCGTCCAACACCCTGATCCTCATCGACTCCCGGGCCAACATCGACCGGATCCTGAAGATCCTCGCCGTGATCGACGTCGAGGGCACCTCGGCGATGCTCCGGATCTATCCGTTGAAGCTCGCATACGCCGCCGACATCGCCAGAACGCTGGAAGGGCTCTATCAAGTATCGGGGCCGGGGGTACCCGCCGGTGCCCGGGGCAGCCGGTTCGGAAAGGCTCGGGGAGTCGCTCCGAAATTCATCCCGGATCTGCGGACCAACAGCCTGATCGTGCTGGCCGGCGCGGAGACGCATTCCGACATCGAGGACCTGCTTGCGAAACTCGATATCCCGGCGCCGGAGAACACCGGGAAGATCAACGTCTATTACCTCGAAAACGCCGACGCCGAAGAAGTCGCCAAGGTCCTCTCCAACCTGTCGGAGAGGCGGCCGGGCGTCTCCCCGGGAGCGCCCGGGGCCGCTCCCGGCACGGTCAAAGGGGTCATCACCGCGGAGCTCGAAGGCGGGGTCCGGATCACCCCGGACAAGGCCACCAATTCCCTCATCATCATCGCCTCCATCAACGACTACAAGACGCTCGTAGACGTCGTCAAGAAGCTCGACATCCGGCGCCGCCAGGTTTACGTGGAGGCGCTGATCATGGAGATCACCCTCAACAAGGGGCGCGACCTCGGCGTGGAGTTCCGCGGCGCGGCCGAGACCAGGAACCAGGGGGCCGTCATCGGCGGCACGAATTTCGATTTCAAGGGAAACGTCAACGAGCTGTTCGCCGCCTTGGCCACGGGCAACCCCCTGCTGTTCGGCGGCACGGGACTGATCGCGGGGGGAATCGCGGGGAAGGTCAAGCTCCCGGACGGGACGGAAGTGCCCGCGATCACGGCGGTGCTGCGGGCCGTCCAGAACCGGGACAACGTCAACGTCCTCTCCTCCCCCCACCTGCTGACGCTGGACAACAAGGAGGCGGAGATCGTCGTCGGCCAGAACGTGCCGTTCATCACCAGCCAGGCGCAGAACACCACCAACCTGGCCAACATCAT
>JAMDCN010000014.1:0-1167 GCA_023489025.1 Deltaproteobacteria bacterium
GACGGGACGGCGCAGATGACGCCGCTGCGGCGGAACGGCCTCCCGGAGGACGTTGCGGGGGCGGTCCTCTTTCTCGCCTCCGAGGAGGCGCGCTTCGTCACGGGCGCGTACCTGCCGGTCTCCGGCGGGATCCAGATGCCATGACGCCGGAGGCGCCCTGGGAGGGTGCGCTTCGGCGCCTCGAAGGGATCATGGGGCGCGTCGAGGTGCTCCTCGGGAAGCGGGAGGCGCCGCCGACCGATCCGGCGATCTTCCGGTCCCACCGGGCGTTCCTGTGGGAGCGCGCGGGGGAGGGGGGGCGGATCGTCCCGATCCCGCATCCGCACGGGGTGGATCTCACCTCGCTCGTCGGAATCGACCGGATGAAGCGGGAGCTGCTCCGGAACACGGAGCAGTTCGTTTCCGGGCTGGGGGCGAACCACGTTCTCCTGTGGGGGGAGCGCGGGACAGGGAAGTCGTCGTGCGTGAAGGGGCTGCTCCCCGTCTTCGGCCCGCGGGGACTCCGGATCGTCGAGCTCGCCCGGTGGGACCTGTTCTCCTTTCCGAAGATCGTAAGACAGCTCCGTGATCTTCCGTTCCGGTTCCTCCTCTACTGCGACGATCTGTCGTTCGACGAGGGGGAGGCCGACTACCGCGGGCTCAAAACGCTGCTGGACGGCGGCGTGGAGGAGCGCCCGGAGAACGTGCTGATCTACGCCACCTCGAACCGGCGGCACCTGATGCCCGAACGGCGGGTCGCGCTGGGCGCGGAGGACGAGATCCATCCGGAGGAGGCGGTAGGGGAGAAGCTCTCCCTCTCCGACCGGTTCGGCCTCCAGCTCGGGTTCTACCGGTTCGACCAGGAGACGTACCTCGCCGTCGTCGAATCGTACGCGGACCGGATGCGCCTCCCCGTCGATCCGGGGACCCTCCGGGAGGACGCGCTGCGGTGGGCGCTCGCCGCCGGCTCCCGCAGCGGCCGGACGGCGAAGCAGTTCATCGACGACCTCGCGGGCCGGCTCGGTTCGCGACCGGCCTGACCCGGCACGGGACGCTTGTCCCTTTCCCCGTCTGTCCCTTTCCCCGTCTTCCCCTCCACCGGGCGGCCGTGGTATCTTTTAAAGCATAGACACCCGGCGATGGAGTTCGCCGATAACCGCCTCCGCATGCCGAGGCTGATGACTCCTT
>JAMDCN010000014.1:1177-8305 GCA_023489025.1 Deltaproteobacteria bacterium
TGCGCCTCCCAGTCGATCCGGGGACCCTCCGGGAGGACGCGCTGCGGTGGGCGCTCGCCGCCGGCTCCCGCAGCGGCCGGACGGCGAAGCAGTTCATCGACGACCTCGCGGGCCGCCTCGGGGTGCGTTCGCCCTGATCCGCAGTGCAAGGCCGCGATTGCCAAACTCTCCCCTTGATTTACTGTCGACTTGTCGACATACTTTCCTGGAGGAAATTATGTCGAAATCCAAGCGCCGAAAAAACAGTATCGCGCCGTGGGACGACACCCAGGTTGTCGGATTCCGCTTGCCACGTGAGTTGGCACGGGAAGTGAAAACGGAAGCATCCCGCAGCGGGGTGAAGCTGAATCGTCTTTTCGTAAAGATTTGGGGACAGTACAAGAACGGGAGAACCAAGAGCGGCTGAATGATCCGGATCCATGCGGAGAACGAACTGGCTGGCCTTGCCTTGGTCCTGATCGGGCCAAGCGCGACGTTATCTCCCGCAGAGCGGGATTACGCCATTGCCGTTCGACGGAACCCGGATGCCGCGCTTGTGAAAGCGACTCGGTGTTCGATCGCTGCCGGAGACGATCCTCTCGGCGGGTCCCTGACGCGAATCCGTACCCCCGAAGTCCGGCGTTCGGACGGCGCGACCTATACCCCTTCCCCGATCGTCGAATCCATGATTGCCTGGGCGGCCTCGGAGGGAACTCCCGGGCGAATTGTGGACCCGGGTGCCGGTTCCGGGCGCTTCCTTCTGGCGGCAGGGAAACGGTTTCCCAAGGCGCGATTGGTGGCCGTCGAGACCGACCCGCTCGCACTCCTTATCCTACGCGCCAACGCGGTCGTCCGCGGAATGGCGGACCGAACCGTCGTCGCCATCGGCGACTTCCGTTCGGTCCCGTTGCCCGAATTCGATGGCACTACCCTGTTTGTCGGGAACCCCCCCTACGTCCGCCATCACAACATTGAGGAAAGATGGAAATCGTGGTTCGCCGATTCGGCGGCCTCTTTCGGCGTGAAGGCAAGCAAACTGGCCGGCCTGCACATCCACTTCTTCCTGAGGACCATGCAGATCGCCCGCCCCGGTGACTACGGCGCATACATCACCTCGGCCGAATGGCTTGACGTGAACTACGGTTCCGTCCTGCGGCGTCTTCTCGCCGACGGGCTCGGCGGAACCGCGTTGCACGTCCTCGACCCGAAAGCGATGCCCTTTGAAGACGCGATCACAACGGGAGCGATCACATGCTTCCGCGTGGGGAAAAGACCGGACGCGCTACGAGTCCGTTCCGTGAAGAGCGTGACTCGTCTGGGCGACCTGTCGGCGGGGACTACCGTCCCTTGGGATAAGGTCGAGCAGGCGACGCGGTGGTCCACGATCGTCCGGCCGAGGCCCAAAGTTCCCGCAGGTTATATCGAACTCGGCGATCTTTTTCGGGTACACCGCGGGCAGGTGACCGGCAATAATGAGGTGTGGATCTCCGGCCCGCATACCCGCGATCTGCCCCGGCGCTTTCTCCTGCCCACGGTTACGAAAGCCAGAGAGATCCTTGAAGCGGGGGGTGTCCTCGGCGACGACAGATCGCTCCGTAGAGTCGTGGATCTCCCTGCGGATTTCGAGGGCATAGACCCGGAGGAACTGCGCATCATTACTCGCTTCCTCGAATGGGCGAAACAATGCAACGCCGACAAGTCCTATATCGCCGAGCACCGGCGGGCCTGGTGGGCGGTCGGACTGAAGGACCCCGCGCCGATCATATGCACGTACATGGCCCGCAGGCCGCCGGCTTTCGTCGTCAACCGGTGCAAAGCCCGCCACATCAACATCGCCCATGGTCTGTACCCCCTCGAACCGATGCCGGAAAGGTTTTTGGCACGGTTGGCGGATTGGTTGCGAAAGAACGTCGGTGTCGATCAGGGACGTACCTACGCCGGCGGGTTGACGAAATTCGAGCCCAAGGAAGTGGAGCGCATTCCCATCCCGCGGCCGGAGAACCTCGTCGCATGAGCGTTCCCCCTCCGGTCTGGACCAGCGATCAACTCGACGTTGAAGTCGAACATGCCTGCGGTCTGTTCCGACGAGAGCGTCTTGCAGAGCCCTTGGAAAAATGGAAACAGACATTCGACGTCTACCAGTCGAAATTCAAGGTTCTTTTCGAGGAGTACGGCATCGCCGACCCGTCTACGATCGACTACGAGGACCTGGTCCGCATTTTTCGGGACAACCTTGGAGACGCACTCAGATACCTTTCCGGTCCGCCGATCTCGGCCGATGACCTTACTGTGATCGCCGAGGCATCGCTTGCACCCACTTCCTTGCAAGAGGACCCCGAATCGGCGAAACGAGTCCTGGATGTCATACTCCAAAGCGTGGACCTACGCAGGTTTCCCTGGATCGTCGAAAACCGGAAACCCACGGACTCGGAGAAGTCAGCGGCAATTCTTGCTTCGACCGCCTTGATAACGGCCCAACGCGTCTCGACGTACCGACGGAACAAGAGCAAGGCCGACCAGGAGAATCTGGTGAGGGATTTCCTGCGTAGCCACGGATTTCAGGAGGTTGACCCGCGACCGATTCCAAACCTTCATCACGCACCCAACCCAGGGGAGTTCTGCGGAGAATGCATGGTGGGCGAGAGAAAAGCCGACGTTCCGGCGCGTCTTTTCGACGGTCGCCTGATGCCGATCGAATGCAAAGTCTCGAACAGCACACTGAACAGCGTGAAACGCATCAACAACGATGCGGCCGTCAAGGCAAAATTGTGGAAGAAGGATTTCGGCGCAGGGGGGGTTGTCCCGGTCGCCGTATTGTCCGGCGTCTTCAAGACGCTCAACCTGTTACAGGCCCAAGACGGCGGTCTCACTCTTTTCTGGGCGCACCGGCTTGAGGACATGTGGGTCTTCATAGACTCCGCGCGAACAAAGTAATGCCGCCCGGCGAACCGAAGAAGACAATTTGGGAGCTGGTGAACGCAAAGATCCAAGACTATCCAAGGGACCTATCCTTCGTATACGGCGTGTCAGAGACGTTGCGCAGAACCGCCGCCTCCTAAACTTCCATATGCGCAACAATATGTTGAAAAACAAGTCAACACGAACCAGGTGTGAGTAGGTCCTTTCGCCGTCTTCCCCTCCACCGGGCGGCCGTGGTATGTTTTAAAGCATAGACACCCGGCGATGGAGTTCGCCGATAACCGCCTCCGCATGCCGAGGCTGATGACTCCTTTCCCTTGCAGGGGAAGGAGGTTTTTTTATGACCGGTTTCCGAAGCATCCTGTTCGACGAATCCGGCCCCGGCGCCGATATCGATGGGCGGGAAGCGCCCGAATTCTTCACCGACCTGAACCTGGACCAGGTTGTAGCGTCCATCACGGCCGGCCGCGAAGAATACGACCTGAAACCCTTCTTCCACACCCTGTTGAACCGTGTCGAGACGATCCATTATCGCCACGACATATTCCGGGACCTTGAGAACAAGGTGCTGTTCGGGCAGATCACGTCGTTCGCCCGGAAGATGCGGGCGATGCGCGGCCATCTCGCTCAAGCGGACAAGCTTCACTACAAATACCAGAAGCAACGCTGGTTCCTGGAAGCCGCGGACATCTATTGCGGCGCCGTCGGCGGTCTGGCCCAGGATCTGACGCTTGCAGACCTGCGATCGCGCGGCTTCCTGGACTTCCGCGGGTATCTGACGGCCTACACCCGGTCCGACGACTTTGCGTCGCTTCTCGGCGAAACGGGGAAACTCAGGGCCGATCTGGCCGGCATCCGGTATTGCCTCCGCATACATGGCAGCCGTATCGAGATCAGCCGATTCGGTTCGGAACCCGATTACAGCGAAGACGTGTTGCGGACATTCGAGAAATTCAAGCAGGGATCCGTGAAGGGATACCGGTTTGACTTCTCCTCCGATCCGGACATGAATCCTGTCGAAGCGGCCATACTGGACCGGGTCGCGTTGCGGTATCCCGAGATCTTCTCGTCCCTGGAACAGTACTGCCTTCGCCATCGCGACTATCTCGACGCCACGATCGGCGGCTATGACCGGGAAGTGCAGTTCTACGTCGCGTATCTCGAGCACATGGAGCGCTTCAAGCCCGCCGGTCTGCCCTTCTGCTATCCCGCCGTCACCGGCCGATCGAAGGAAATCCATGCCGATGAGGTATTCGACCTTGCCCTGGCGAATAACCTGATCCGCAAAAGCGCGCCCGTGGTGACCAACGACTTCCACCTGAAGGACCCGGAGCGGGTAATTGTCGTGTCCGGACCGAACCAGGGCGGGAAAACGACATTCGCCCGCACGATCGGACAGCTCCATTTCCTGGCCGGCATCGGCTGTCCCGTGCCGGGCAGGGAGGCGAAGCTCTTTCTCTTCGACGGATTGTTCACCCACTTCGAGAAGGAGGAAGACCTCCGGAACCTGAGCGGCAAGCTGGAGGATGATCTGCTCAGGATTCACGGGATCCTCGAACGGGCGACGCCCGACAGCATCCTCATCATGAACGAAAGTTTCACCTCCACGACATTGGGTGACGCGCTGTTTCTCGGCAAACAGGTCATGCAGCGGATCATCCGGTGCGGCATGCTCTGTGTGTCCGTGACGTTCCTCGACGAGTTGGCATCGCTGGGTGAAACCACCGTAAGCATGGTCAGCACGGTGGATCCCGAAGACCCGGCGCGGCGGACATTCAAGATCGTCAGAAGGCCTGCCGACGGGCTTGCGTACGCCGTGGCGATCGCGGAGAAGTACCGCCTCGCCTACGGGAGCGTAAAGGAGCGCATCGCGTCGTGAAGGTTTTCCTGATGCACAAAGCGCGGGATTTTGATCCGGAGGAAGGCCTGCCGCCGAATGCGGCGGCGCTGACGCAAGACCTTGAGCTGGACATGCTGTTCGACGCGATGGCCGCCGGGGACAAGTTCCTGCTCGAAGTGGCGAAGAAGGCGGTCTTCGCGAGCCTCGATGAACCGGAAGCGATCCTCTATCGCCAGCGAATCCTTGCCGATTGCCTGGAGCGTCCCGCCATCGCCAGGGAGATGTACGCCATCGCCGTGGAGGCGATCGAACGCGAGAAGAAGGTCTGGGGCTGGGGCAAGAACCCCGAAGGGGTGCTGCACCGGTCCGTCGAGGTGCTCAAGCTGTTTGTGGGCCTGCTCAAGAGGCTGAGACGCATTGCCGATGCGCATGGCGCCGATTTTCGCTCCGAAGGCCTTGCGACGCTCTTCCGCATGCTTGCCGGGGAGCTTGACGATGAATACCTCGGCGGCGTCGAGGACCATCTGCGACGACTTGAATTTCGGGACGGCATTCTTATTAGTGCCGAATTGGATGATGGCAATAAAGGCACCCGCTACGTACTTCGCAAACCCTGGAATCCGAAACAGAGCTGGATGGAGCGGCTTCAGGCCCGGATGGAACGGCTTTTCCCCAGAGACCGCTCCGATTACGTGGTTCAAATCGCCGACCGCGATGAAGGCGGCTTCAGGGCATTGGCGGAGCTGCGGAGCCGGGGAATCGGCCCGGCCGCCGGCGCGCTCGGCGAGTCGACCGACCATATTCTGGGCTTCTTTCGCATGTTGCGATCGGAATTGGGCTTTTACGTCGGCTGCTTGAACCTGCGGGACCGGCTGGCCGGGAAGGGGGAGCCGATCTGCTTTCCCGAGCCCTTCGCCGCGGGCAAGGCCATCCTCTCCTGCCGGGGACTCTACGATCTCTGCCTGAGTTTGAGCGTGAAGGAGAGGGTCGTCGGCAACGACGTGAGCGCCGATGACAAGTTGCTCGTGATGATCACCGGCGCCAACCGGGGCGGCAAGTCGACGTTCCTGCGAGGCATCGGTCTTGCCCAGCTGATGATGCAGTGCGGCATGTTCGTGCCGGCGGAGTCTTTCCGCGCCAATGTCTGCGATGGCATCTTCACGCACTGCAAGCGGGAAGAAGACAGCGGCATGCAGAGCGGGAAGCTCGACGAAGAGCTGAGCAGAATGAGCTCGATCGTCGACGACATGACCCCGAACAGCATCGTTCTGCTCAACGAGTCGTTCGCCTCGACGAACGAGAGGGAAGGTTCGGAGATCGCGAGGCAGATCGTCCGGGCCCTGTTGGAAACCGGCATCAAGGTGGTCTATGTGACCCACCTGTTCGATCTGGCCCAAGGGTTTTTCCTCGCGAAGATGGACACCGTCCTGTTCCTTCGCGCGGAACGGCTGGCCGACGGGCGGCGGACGTTTCGGCTCGTCGAAGGCGAACCGTTGCCGACGAGTTACGGAGAGGACTTGTACCGGCGGATCTTCGGCGCGGCGTAACGGGACCGCTCCCCCATCGAAACGATCATCAACCTTGTCCTCGAGATGGAGAGCGTTCTCCAGCGGATCCGGGGCGGTTGAAACGCGGAGGCGTCCATGTTGGAACTGGAGATCCCGGGATTCGGAACGGTTCGGGCCGAGCATCTGGTATCCGATTTCACCGGGACCCTTGCTGTGGACGGCAAGCTGCTGTCCGGCGTCGAAGAACGGTTGGTCGTCCTCGCGAAGTCCCTGAAAATTCACGTCGTGACCTCCGACACGCTCGGCGTGGTCGAATCGAAAATGAAAGGGTTGCCGTGCGTCCTCCATATCCTCTCCGGGACGGATCACGACCTGCAAAAGGAGGAGTACGTGAAAAAACTGGATCCCGGGAAGGTGATCGCCATCGGCAACGGGAAAAACGACCGGAGGATGCTGAAGGCGGCGAGGATCGGGATCGCCGTTTCGGGAAGCGAGGGGTGCGCGGTGGATGCCCTGCTCAACGCTGATATCCACGTGAAAAGCGCTGCGGAAGGGCTGGACCTCCTGATGCGCCCGGAGCGGGTAAAGGCGACGCTGCGTTTTTAGATTTGCGCGTCGGAGTCCCCCGGAGGCTGTCCCGCCTTTTCGAGGATCGAGGGGAATGAAAATGAAGAAGATGGATTCGGCGCTCAAATTCGTCGTCCTCGTCGGGGTGGTGAGCCTCTTCGCGGACATGACGTACGAGGGGGCCCGCAGCATCAACGGGCAGTATCTCGCCCTCCTGGGAGCGAGCGCTTCCGTCGTGGGGATCGTGGCCGGGTTCGGAGAGTTGATCGGCTACGGCCTCCGCCTTCTCTCGGGGTATGTCAGCGAGGACGACCA
>JAMDCN010000166.1:0-6627 GCA_023489025.1 Deltaproteobacteria bacterium
GTTGATGTCCGGGCGGGTCTTTCGACCCTGGGCGGTATCCGGGACAAGTACGCCGTGGCGGCAAAAATCATCGCGGACCGGTACAACAGGGTATCGAGGAACATCAGCGAGATCATAAGGTCGATGCAGTTCCACGACATCATGCGCCAGCAGGTCGAGCACGTCGGCGAGGCCCTCGAGGAGCTTGCCGCCGGGGACGCGACGGAGAACGGTGGCGATCCGGAGGAGGAGGCCGACGGCCGGAACCGGCGGATTATCCGCCGGATCGCCGACGTTTGCGAACTTCAGGCCGCCCACGCCGAAAACGCGCGGGCGACCTTCGTCGATGCCGTTTCGACGGTCATCGGAAACCTTCGGGAGATGGCCGGCAACATGGCGCGCATCCTGGAGGACGCGCGCAAGACGGCGGACGACGCCGGGGGTTCGGGGGAAACGGTGCTGTCCGAGATGGAGCGATCGCTGCGTTCGATCACGTCGTCTCTCGAAGAGAGCGCCGGAACCCTGCGAAAACTCGCCGAGGCGACGCGGTCGGTGGCGGTTGGCGTGGAAGAAATGGGGACGCTCGTGAACGACATCGAGGAGATCGGCTCGGAGGTCGAACTGATCGCTCTCAACGCCCGGGTAAAGGCTGCGCACACGGGCGGGGACGGCGCGGCGCTCGGGGTCCTGGCCGAGTCGATACAGGGCTTGTCGAAGGATACGAGGGAACAGACGGCGAAGGTGTCCGATGCGTTCCAGGCCATCCTGTCCGCCGCCGGCGAACTGCGCGGAGGCATCGGACCCTCCGGCGCCGGCGAGCAGGCCGAATCGGGCGTCCGGGGAATCATCGGCGATCTAGAGACGCTTCTCGGGGAATTGCACGGCCTGGGTGCCGGCGTCGAATCCCTTCTGGCGCAAATGGAGGTTCCGGCCCACGCCCTGTCGAGCGACATCGGGACGCTGGTCGCCGGGATCGACGTCCACCACACCGTGGACCGGGTTCTCAGGGAGGCCGCAACGCGCCTGAAGGGCATCGAGAGGGAAGCGGACGCCCTGGTGCCGGATCACGACGGAGCCGGAAAGGCCGGGAACCTGGGGCTGCACCGGGCGAGATACACGATGCAGGGAGAGCGGAGGGTCCACGAGGCGATCCTGGACACCGCGGCGCCGGCGGCGCCGGCGGACCACGACGGGCTCGGGAACAACGTGGAGCTCTTCTGAACGGAGGGAGGAACGCCGTGATGCAGATTCGACCGGACGACACGGGCCTGCGGGGGGTATGGATCCTCACCGAGGGTCTGACCGTCTCCCAAGTGTCGGAAGCGCGAACCGCGCTGATGGACGCATTGGAACGGTTCGAGGAGGTGTTTCTGGACGTGGACGGGACTCCGGAGATCGACCTTTGCGGTCTTCAACTGCTTTGCGCCGCGCGGCGGACGGCGTCGAACCGGTCCCGGCGGATCGTGTTGTCGGGACGGGCGTTCGACAGCTTCGGCATTGCGGCGGCCAGGGCGGGGAGCTGTTTCCATCGGGAATGCGGCCCGGGAGACGAAGGCTGCCCGTGGCAGGAGAGGACCCGCTGATGGGCAAACCGATCCTGATCGTGGACGACTCGAGCAGCATCCGGCAGATGGTGAACTTCACCCTGAAGGGGGCGGGCTACAACGTCATCGAGGCCGTGGACGGCCGGGATGCGTTCGAAAAACTCCAGGGGAATCCCTCCGTCGGGATGATCGTCACCGACCTCAACATGCCGAACCTCGACGGGATCGGCCTCATCCGCCAGGTGAGGGCGTCGTCGTCGCACAAATTCATCCCGATCATCATGCTGACGACCGAGTCCCAGGACTCGAGGAAACAGGAAGGGCGGTCGGCCGGGGCCACCGGATGGATCATCAAGCCCTTCAAGCCGGAACAGCTCCTCGCCGTCGTGCGGAAGGTGCTCGGATGAAAGACGCGCATATGACAGCCTTCAAGGAAGAGGCGTACGAGCTGCTCGCGGAGCTCGAGACGTCCCTCCTCACGCTCGAAGAGACGCCCGACGATTCGGAGACGGTCGGACGCGTCTTCCGGGCGATGCACACGATCAAGGGATCGGGCGCCATGTTCGGCTTCGAGGACATCGCGGCGTTCACCCACGAGGTAGAGACGGTCTTCGACCTGGTGCGCAAGGGAGAGATGGCCGTCACGAAGGAGCTCATCAACCTGACGCTCGCGGCCCGCGACCGGATCAAGGCGATGCTGGACGGAGACGGCGCCGCGGAGGACCCCGGCGCGGAGCGGGCCGAGGCGATCATCGCCTCCCTGCGGGCGCTCCTCCCCGGCGGCGACAAGGACGCCCACGGCGCGACGGCCGACTCCGCGGACCCGCGGCCCGGTCCGACGGCCGAAGATAGGGGCGGCGACGCGACCTTCATCTACCGGATCCGCTTCAAGCCCCCCCCGGACATCTTCCTTTGCGGCACCAACCCGGTGGGGCTGATCGACGAGCTCCGCCGGATGGGCGAGTGCACGGTGGTCGCGGAGACGGACGCCATCCCCTCCCTCGACGAACTCAACCCCGAGCTCTGCTACGTGTACTGGGACCTGCTCCTGAGCACGACCCGGAAGATCGAAGCCATCCGGGACGTTTTCATCTTCGTCGAGGACGACGGCACGCTGAAGATCGAGATCATCGACGAGGGGGACGGAACCCCCGGCGACTACAAGAAGATGGGCGACATCCTGGTGGAGCGGGGCGACCTGTCGCCCGAGGCGCTCCGGAAGGTGCTGGGCCGGCAGAAACGGATCGGCGAGATGCTTGTGGAGGACGGGCTGACGACGGAAGGCAAGGTCCAATCAGCGCTTCTCGAGCAGCGGCAGGTCAAAGAGCGGCTGGAGAAGCGCCAGGCCGTCGAGTCCGCGTCGAGCATCCGCGTGCCGTCGGAGAGGCTGGATACGCTCATGAACCTGGTCGGGGAGCTCGTGACCGTCCAGGCCCGCTTCAGCCAGACGGCCGGCTCGCGGAAGGACGCGGAGCTTTCCAGCATCGCGGAGGAAGTGGAGCGGCTGACCTGGGAACTGCGCGACAACGCGATGAACATCCGGATGCTCCCTATCGGCACGACGTTCAGCAAGTTCAAGCGCCTGCTGCGGGACCTGTCCGGCGAGCTGGGGAAGGACATCGAGCTTTCCACCGAGGGCGAGGAGACGGAGCTCGACAAGACCGTCATCGAGAAGCTCAACGACCCGCTGGTGCACCTCATCCGGAACAGCATCGACCACGGGATCGAGATGCCCGATGTCCGGGAATCGCTCGGAAAGCCAAGGCGCGGGACGGTGCACCTGTCCGCCGTCCACTCGGGGGCGAACGTCCTCATCCGGATCCGGGACGACGGCGCGGGGCTGGACAAGGAGGCCATCCGCGCCAAGGCGGCCGAACGGGGCCTGATCGCCCCCGGGGCCGTGCTTTCCGACAAGGAGCTTTTCGGGCTGGTTCTACTGCCGGGGTTCTCCACGGCGAAGAAGATCACGAACGTGTCGGGTCGGGGCGTGGGGATGGACGTTGTGAAGCGGGCGATCGAGGCGTTGCGGGGGGCGATCGAAATCGACAGCCGCCGGGGCGCCGGCACGACGATCACGGTCCGGCTGCCCCTGACCCTGGCCATCATCGACGGGCTTCTCGTGAACATCGGCGAAGGCTTTTTCGTCATTCCACTGGCCGCCGTGGAGGAGTGCGTGGAGCTGACGCGGGGGGACGCGGCAAGGTCCCACGGGAGGGACATCGCGAACGTCAGGGGGCAGCTCACCCCCTACATCCGGTTGCGGGAACAGTTCGTCGTGTCGGGTGAACCGCCGCCCATCGAGCAGATCGTCATCACCGAGGGATCGGAGGGCCGCGTAGGTCTCGTCGTAGACCGGGTCGTCGGGGAGATGCAGGCGGTGATCAAGTCGCTGGGGCGCGTCTACAAGGATGTCGACGGAGTCTCCCGCTCCACGATAATGGGCGACGGGACCGTGGCCCTGATCCTCGACGTCCCGAAGCTCGTCCAGGCGGCGGAAGTACAGAAAAGGGAACGGGTCCATTAGATGAAAGAAAACCCGTTTCCCCTGAAATCGTTGCTTTGTTCCATCTTCGCCCTGATGGTTCTCTCTCCCGAGTGCCATGCGGCGCATCCTCTGATCACCGATGACGCGGGGACACAGGGAAAAGGGAAATATCAGGTGGAGGTTAACGGTCAATACGATTACGACAAGGAGACGGAAAATGGTGTAACAACAAAAGAGACAGGGAGTGAAGTGGCTGGCATTTTGTCGTACGGGGTTACCGACCATATCGATGTCGTACTTGGTCTGTCTTACCAGTGGATCAGAACAAAGGAGGGAGAAGCCACCTCCTCTACGGAAGACGGGATTTCGGACGTATCTGTTGAATTGAAATGGAGATTCTATGAAAAAGACGGACTCGGTTTCGCACTGAACCCGGCATTACGCTCCCCACGGGCGATCATGAAAAAGGACTCGGCGCGGGAAGGACGACATTCGGCGCATGTTTTATCACCACAAAGGAGATCGGGCCGTGGGCATTCCATCTGAATCTTGGATATGTAAAGAAATGAAAACCGGGTGGATGAGAGAAAAGATATATGGCATGCATCTGTCGCCTCTGACTCATCTTTGACAGGGTGTCTTGCAAGTAGTTGATTTATTAGCCCCCACTTTGGCGGTTTTTGGGCGTAACACTACATTATTTCCAAGAGTTGTTCTCGGTTAATGAACGGGGCTGACGCGACGCGGAACGGGTACCTCGGCGGCCTGGAAGATGGCGTTGGCTGCGGGGGACAGCTCGGTCCGGATCCGGTATTCCGCCTCCCCGGCTTTCAGATGAACCATCCGGACCTCGGAGAGATCCTGCAGCATGGAGCGGGCCGACAGATCTTTCAGCTTCTCCTCTGCTCGTACGATCCGAAGGAACGTGACCTGAAGGCAGAACGCCAGGAAGCAGACGGCGATGTGTCCCTTGATCCGATCCTCCCGGGACAGGTACAACGGCCGGATCTCGAAGGTACTCTTGATCTCCCGGAACGCACGCTCGACCTGCCACAGCCCCTTGTAGGCCAACGCGGCTTCTTTCGCCGACAGGTCGGTGTTGGTCCGCAGGACGTAGATCCCGTCGAACTTTTTCTCCGAGGCGATCTTTTTCTCGTCGATCTGCACTGCGTCCTTGTCGACGGACAGATACCGGCGGTACCCGGTGTTGCCGATCATCTTCTTGGGACCCTTCGTGATCTTCTCCCGGAGTTCGGACACAATCTCTTCCCGAACGGCCTGGTCCCGCTTGGCCTCTTCCTCGTTTTTGCAGACGATGTACCGCTCTTCCCCAAGCTCGACCAACTTCACCTTCAGGTTCTCTGCGACCGCCACGAAGGGAGCCTTGTTCTCGAGCACGATCTCTTTCACGTCCCAGTCCTGGCGCATCTTCACGCCGGCGATGTACTCCAGTTTCAGTTCCTCGATGCGCTCGAGCACCTTCGCATTGAACATACCGCGGTCGCCCACCAGAATCACGCGCTTGATCCCGAACCGGGTCGAGAGCTCCTCGATCACTTCGGAGAAGGCCGCCGCATCGGGGGTGTTGCCGGGGAAGACATGGTGGGCCAGCGGGGTTCCTTCCCGCGTCATCACCACGCCCACCATCACCTGCTTGTTCTCCGGGTGGTTGTCCTTAGAGAAGCCGTGACACGCCAGATCTGTCATCGGCCCGGCGCCGGTGAAGTAGGTCGAGGTGGTATCGAAGAACAGCAGATCCGGCGCCGGGGTGAACAGGTCCCGCTCTCGGTAATACAGGTGCTCCTCGATCTTCTTGATGCTCCGTGCCAGGATTCCCAGCGACCGGTAGTAGTGCTCCAGTTTCACGACCGCGCCGTCGTCCCACCAGATCGTCTCTGCCCATCGATGGGTGGAGAGCTTGCTCGAAGGATCCAGCAGACGCCCCAGCACCATCCGGAAGATCACCGGGGCGGGATCGTAGGTGGCGGTTTCCCGCTTCGTGGCCAATTCGATCGCTTCCGGCAAGCCGAGCTTCTTCCACAACGAAGTAAAGATCGGGACGGGGCCAAATGACAGTGCCGAGGTCGCCATCAGTTCCTCGGCCTTGCACAACAACTCCTTCTTCTCCACGTATCGGGAAAGGGCATCGGAAAGTTTTTCGAGGGTGCCGCTGGCGATCAGTTCGTCGAGACGCCCGAGATTGGCGACGATCTTCTGGCGAACGCGTCCGCTTTCCCGGTACGTCTGGACGATCTGGAGATACTTCCGCTGCGATCCGTCTTTGCGTGGGAAGGCGAGACATCGCAGAAACATGAGTTACATATAGCATCTCAACAACTTAATGTAAATGGCTATTTACAATAAACGTAACACTACATTTTGGGTTTTTCGGAATCACGCGATAGCGATGTGACCGAAAAATAACGGGTTTGATCAGGGACGAGGGAAGGGGTTGTCAAAGATGAGTCTGAGGTGAAATTTATTGATAAACTAAAATTCGTTACTAACATTGGCATGGTAAAAAAAATCATGACAAGACATCAAAGACAGACCCTGCTTTTATTCTTTGCGGTGTTATCTATTCAATAACGGATGCCTTTGACATAAATTTCGGCCCAG
>JAMDCN010000166.1:6637-8112 GCA_023489025.1 Deltaproteobacteria bacterium
CCTGAGGCGGATTATTCTATTCTCGCAGGAACCGCTTTTAGATTTTAATTCAGGCGGAGAATATTTTTAAAGATCATGTTCCCGCGAGTCCTATACGCACGTCCTATAGTTATAAGGGAATCGTCCGATAAGTAAGCCGTAGAGAGCATTGCTCATTCGGCGTTCCGCCGAATGATGACCGACCAGCGAGTCGGCATTGGGCGCGATGGCCAGCCGGCCGTAGAAGTGAGGAAGGGAGATACAAGATGTCGCATGTCCGTCGATTGATCGGAATGGGGGGGGGGCATCCTCCTGCTCCTCGGGACCGCCGGGGCAGGGGGCCCCCTTGAGAAAAGGGCGGCGGAATTCCGGGAGGGCGTCCAGAAAACGGCCGATCTTTACCCCGGGAAGGAGCCTGCTACGGCAAACGAGGAGCACGGGAAGATCGTTCCTCCGGCCGGAAAGGGCCCCCGCAAGCCGGCAGTGAAAACCGAGGCGGCTGTGGGCCACGGCAAAGAGGCCGCTGGAACTTCCCACGGGACGGATACTCCCGAGATCACGGCCTCGGAGGCGATGAAACAATTGATGGAAGGGAACCGTCGGTATGTCTTCGGGAAATCCCGGGGCCCGAACCGATCGCAAAAACACCGGGCTGCCTTGGCCGGGGGTCAGCACCCCTTCGCCATCATTGTTGGGTGCTCGGATTCACGCGTCCCGCCCGAGCTCGTGTTCGACACGGGCCTGGGCGACCTTTTCGTGGTCCGGACGGCGGGGAACATCGTGGACGACATCGCCATCGGGAGCATCGAGTATGCGGTGGAGCACCTGGGAACCCCCCTCATCATCGTGCTCGGCCACGAGCGGTGCGGTGCGGTGACCGCGGCGGTGCAGGGCGATGACGCGCCGGGCCACCTGAAAGCCGTGGTCGACGCGATCGCTTCAGCGGTGGAGAAGGCGAAGCAGAAGCACGGAGACCTCCTCGCCAATTCCGTGCGGGAGAACGCGAAGATGGTGGCGAAGAAGCTCAAGGCCTCGGGTCCGATCCTGTCCGAATACGTGGAAGACGGCCGCCTCAAGGTCATCGGGGCTTATTACGATCTCGACACCGGCGCCGTGACGATCACGTACGATCCGTGCGGTCCGGGTTGAAGCCGGACATGAATCGACCTAACAACAATCAAAGATGAGGAGGAAGCGGAACATGTTCAGTCTGAAAGAGATGAAGGTAGGGGTCAAGATTATCGGGATGGTCGGGATCATGCTCGTCCTGATGGGCGCGGTCGCCGGATACGGTATCGTGAAGGTCCGGAGCATCGGCGGCGAGATCCGTGACATTGCCGGCCAAGACCTCCCGCTGACCGCGGTGATGTCCGAAATAGGCGACGTCGCGATGCAGCAGATGATCCTCTTCGAGCGCGCGGTGCGCCTCGCCATCACGAACGAGCGCGGCGAGCTGAAAAAGATCGAGGAGGAGTTCGCGAAGGAGGCGAGACATC
>JAMDCN010000048.1:0-7460 GCA_023489025.1 Deltaproteobacteria bacterium
CCTCCAGGAGGTCGGGATGGTCGCCCCGTGTCGTGGTCATCAGGGCCCCGCGCCTGCCCCGGGATCCGCCCATGACGCCGGTGACCGTCGAGAAGACTTCCATGAAGCTCGCGGAGCCGGAGCTTTCCATCCCGGCGTTCCGCACCTGCGCCCCCCGGGGACGCAGCACGTCGATATTCGTGCCTACGCCCCCTCCCAGGGAATAGGTCCTGGAGGCCTCGTCGATCCACCGGGTGATCCCGCCGACGGAGTCTTCCCGCACCGGGATGAAGTAGCAGTTGAAGAGGGTGGCCGTCCTCGGATTCCGCGCCCCGAAGAGGATCCGGCCTGCGGGAACGAACTTGAAGTCCTCCAGCAGCTTGCGGAACTCCCGGCGCCAGAAGACGCGGTCTTTTTCCGGGCGGGCCACCGTCCCGGCCACCCGGTCCCACATCCGGTCCGGCGTCGTTTCCAGCCACTTGCCGTCCAGCGTCCGCAGGGCATAGCGGGAAAGGAATACCTCGGTCCGGAGGCTGTCTCCCGGGAAGAAGGCTTCCGCGTCTTTCCTGGCTTCTTCGTAAGGTTTCGCCTTGCGGGCCATCGGTCGCGCTCCCTCAACCGGACGATGCTTCTTGGAAGATAGCGGATTCCCGGCGTTTCAGGAAGGGGACGATACCGAATCCATCCCCGTGACGGAAACATCAAAATCGGACAAACGAATCCGGCGGTTGCGGGAGGTCGGCATTCGTCAACCGGAGAGGAGGATCGCGAAATGGCGAAAGAGAAAATCATAGCGGTGGTTGGGGCAACCGGTGCGCAGGGCGGCGGACTTGTTCGTGCCGTCCTGAGCGACAGGGGCGGCGATTACTCCGTCCGCGCCTTGACGCGGAATCCCGGCTCCGACAGGGCGAAAGAGCTGGCGAGGCTCGGCGCCGAGGTCGTCCCGGCCGACGTCGACGATGCGGAGAGCCTGAAGAAAGCGTTCAGGGGCGCCTATGGGGCGTTCTGCGTCACCTTTTTCTGGGAGCACTTCTCGCCCGAGAAGGAGTACGCCCACGCCGGCGCAATGGCCCGCGCGGCGAAAGACGCCGGTCTCCGGCACGTCATCTGGTCCACTCTCGAAGACACTCGAAAGTGGGTTCCTCTCGACGACGACCGCATGCCCACGCTCATGGGTAAATACAAGGTGCCGCACCTCGACGCGAAGGGGGAAGCCGACCGGGTTTTCACCGACCTGGGGCTGCCGGTGACCTTTCTCCTGACGTCGTTCTACTGGGAGAATTTGATCTATTTCGGCATGGGGCCCAAGAGGGGAGCGGACGGAAAACTGGCGATCACGTTTCCCATGGGGGACAAGAAGCTCCCGGGCATCGCCTCCGACGACATCGGCAAATGCGCCTACGGCATTTTCAGGAAGGGGCGGGAGTTCATCGGAAAGACGGTCGGCATCGCCGGCGAGCATCTGACCGGAGCGCAGATGGCGGCCGCCCTCGCGAGGGCGCTGGGACGGGAAGTCCGCTACAACGACGTGTCTCCGGAGGCGTATCGCGGCTTCGGTTTCCCGGGCGCGGAGGACCTCGCGAACATGTTCCAGTTCAAGCGCGACTTCGAACGCGTCTTCCGCGGGGCCCGCGACATCGGTCGCGCCCGTTCCCTCAACCCCGCGCTGCAGACGTTCGAGGCCTGGCTTGACAGGAACAAGAGCCGTATCCCGCTGGAGGACGAGGTTCGTCGGGCATCGGGGGAATGAGGAAGCACGGAAGGATCAGATTCCTGTATAATAATAATGAAGTGGCGCGGTGGGGTCACACAGGCCTCAAGGCCATGCGGACGGCGGGAGAGAGAACCGACTCCCCTTCCCACCCTTCGCGGGGTTCCCGGGGACCTCGCGGTTGAGGGAAACACGCAGGCAAGCCGCGGTGCCGGTGAAAGACCGGCCGCCACTTCGTTTTTTTATCCCCCTTCCCCGTTCCGAAAGGTCTTTTACCGGAGGTGGAAAATCACCCGTTCTTTCCGGAATCTCCCGGGGGGCGGCGGATTTTCATCGGGGTACCCGACGGGGACGATGGCCACCGGGCGGATGTCCTCCGGCAAGTTCAATATCTTTCCCACTTCCTTTTCGTCGAACGCACCGACCCATACGGTCCCGAGCCCGAGGGAATACGCCACGAGCATAAGGTTCTGTATGCTTGCGGCGACATCCTGCAGGCAGTAGAGCGACCTGCCTCTCTCTCCGTAGTGGTCGGCGATTTTCAGGTTTGCGCAGCAGACAACGGTAAGGGGAGCCTCTTGTATGAAATCCTGGTGGTAAGCGGCCTTTGCGATCCGCCTTCTGGTCTCGTCCCGAAAAACAAAATAGAACCTCCGGGATTGCAGATTCCCCGCGCTTGGCGCATCGAGGAGACTTTCTTCGAGCGTCGATAGAAAAGACGGCGGAAGTGGGGTATTTTTGAAGCGGCGAATGCTTCTGCGACCCTTGACGGCATCAAGAATGTCCATACCGATATTACATCATTTCCCTGCAGGGCAGCGCCACGTCAAGGGAAAGGAGCCGGCCGGATGCCGCTGAAATCCTGGAAGAAGCTTTCGGAATCCATCGTGTTCAGGAACCCCTGGTGGACGTATAAAAGGGACGCTTTCGAGCTGCCGTCGGGAAAGCGCGGCGAGTACCATTACGTCCATACGAACGGTTCTTCCATGGTCGTCCCGATCATGGGAGATGGAACGCTGCTGCTGGTGAATCAATATCGCTATCTGCTGGGAAAGGAGAGTGTGGAATTTCCCTGCGGGAGCGTGAAGGTAGGCTCCACCCATAATGAGACGGCACGGCACGAACTTGTGGAAGAGACCGGATACTCCGCAAAGAGCCTGATCCCGGTCGGGGAGTTCAATCCCTACAATGGAGTCACCGACGAGATGTGCCGCGTCTATGTTGCGAGGGAACTGCAATTCGTCGGGGGAACGCCGGACGAGACGGAGGAGTTCGAGATCGTCCGGGCGACCCCCGCCGGAATCGAAGCGCACATCGGCGCAGGCGTCATATGGGACGGCATGACGATCGCCGCATGGGCGATCGCGAAGGCAGGCATGGGGATTCCCTGATCTTTTTTCAAAAATGTATTAAAGATATAAGAAAAATTTCCGAAATGTGATGTATGAGGAGACCCCATGAGTACACCCTTAACTAACCCAATAAAAAATTCAGCAATACTTATAAATAATTCCACGATTTTAGAACAACACCCAACGTTTCATCATGAACCATCCAGAAAAAATATACGTTTTTCCAAATATGGTTCGAGCAAAAGCGCCGGGTCGATAATCCGGACCAATCGCGTACGTCCGTTGGCGTTGATTGTGGACGATGAGAGGGTAATCCGCCTGATGGCATCCGCCTCGCTGCAAGGGGCCGGATTCTCCGTTGAGGAAGCCGAGAGCGGGACAAAGGCTCTCGCGGCCTTTGAACGTTTGCGGCCGGATATCGTCCTGCTGGATGTCTTGATGGGGGACATGGATGGTTTTGCCGTCTGTGCCGCGCTTCGCAGGATGCCCGGAGGCGACCGCACGCCGATCATCATGATGACGGTATTGGAGGACGTCGAATCCATCAATCGCGCATATGAGGTTGGCGCCACGGACTTCATCACGAAACCGGTCAATGGGATTATCCTGGGCCATCGCGCACGGCATATATTGCGGGCAAGCCGTGCGGTCAGCGTGGCGCAGGAATGCGAATCACGCTTTCAGGAACTTTTTGACAACATCCCGGTTGGTCTTTTCCGCGCCACCCGGGAGTTCAAGCTTATCGACGTCAATCCCGCTCTCGTCGCGATGGGAGGATTCCCCGACAAGGAGTCCTGCCTAAGAGTGAATGTCCATAAACTCTGCGTAAACCCCGACGATAGCAAAAAATTCCAGACCGATATGGAAAGCAGGGGGATCGTGCGGGATTTCGAGGTCCAATTGTGCCGCCCAAACGGAGAGGTCTGGTGGGCGGCGGTGAATGCACGAGCGGTTCGGAGAAACGACGGGAGAAACCTCTACCACGAGGGCAGCCTTCAGGATATCACCGAGCGGAAAAGGTCCGAGGAGTCGCTTCGAGGGACCAACCAGGTTCTCCAGACGCTGGTTCATGCTTCCCCCCTGGTCATCATGGTCCATGATTCGGAGGGGAACGTGAGGATGTGGAACCAGGCGGCCGAGCAGGTCTTCGGGTGGAAAGAGGACGAAGTGGCGGGCCGCCCCGACCCGACGGTCCCGGAAGACAAGGAAGAGGAATGCCGGGCCCTGCGAAAGAGGGCGCTTGAAGGGGAGACGCTGACCGGAATGGAAGTTCGGCGACGAAGGAAGGATGGATCGCCGGTCGACATCAGGCTTTCCGCCGCCCCCCTTCGCCACGGAAGCGGCGATATGCTCGGGGTCATGTCCGTCATTGAAAACATCACCGAGCGCAGGATTGCCGAGGAGGAGCGGAAACATCTCAAGAAACAGCTCTTCCAGGCGGCGAAGATGGAGGCCGTGGGGCGATTGGCGGCCGGGGTGTCGCACGACTTCAATAATCTTTTGACGGCCATCGAGGGATACAGCGATCTTCTCCTGGGTCAACTCGACGAGGCCGACCCGCGACGGGGAAGCGTCGAGGAAATCAAGAAGGCGGGGGAGCGCGCATGTGCGCTCACAAGGCAGTTATTGACTTTCTGCCGTCAGCAGGCCGACCAGACGAAGGAGTTGAGCCTGAACAGATCGGTTGCCAACCTGGAGTCGATGCTCCGCAGGCTGATCGGCGAGAGCATCGAAATACGGACTCTTCTCGATCCCGGATTGTGGATGGTGAAAACGGACCCGGGCCAGATCGAGCAGGTCATCATAAACCTGGCGGTGAACGCGCGGGACGCCATGCCGCAGGGGGGCAAGCTCTCGATAGAGACCGCGAACGTTCAATTGGATGACGTCCGGATTTTCGAGAATGTCCCCGTGCGCCCGGGCCGCTACGTGATGCTTGTGGTGAGCGACAACGGTTTCGGGATGGACGAAGAGACGAAGCGGCACATGTTCGATCCTTTCTTTACCACGAAGGAAGCGGACAAGGGAACAGGGCTCGGTTTGTCCGTGGTATACGGGATCGTGAAGCACAGCGGAGGGTACATCTGGGTATACAGCGAACCCGGCGCGGGGACGACGTTCAAGATCTATCTGCCCCGCGTGGAGGAGAGATCGGAGTCGATCGCGCCGGCGGCGGCCTCTTCCGGGCGTTTCCGCGGATCGGAGACGGTCCTTTTGGTGGAAGATGACGACGTGGTTCGAAGGCTGCTTCGAGAGATACTGGAAAGAAGCGGGTACACCGTCTTCGACGCGTGCAATGGGGGTGAAGCCCTCAAAGTCTGCGAGCGCCGCGAAGAGAGGATCCAACTCCTGGTGACCGATATGGTGATGCCGGAGATGAGCGGGGTCGAATTGTCCAGAAGGATCGGCTCCCTGCGGCCGGGGATGAAGATAATGTACATGTCCGGATATTCCGATAACGCCCTCGCCTACCACGGGATCCTGGATCCGGGTACCGCTTTCCTCCAGAAACCGTTTACGCCGGACGCTCTTGAAAGGAAGGTACGGGAGGTGCTGGACGGCTGAGGCGCAATCGGGGCGCCCTCTTACCCCGTCCTTACGGCGCCGATGTAAGGAAGCGTGCGATACCGGTCGGCGTAGTCCAATCCGTACCCCACGACCCAGACGTCGGGGATGTCGAATCCCAGGTAGTCGATTTCCCAATCCATCTTGAAGCGTTCCGGCTTTCGCAGGAACACGCACGTTTTCAGCGACGCCGGCATGCGCGGCTTCAACGCGTTGAACAGGTATTGAAGGGTGTATCCCGTGTCGACGATATCGTCGACGATCAGGACGTGTTTCCCCGCGATCTCGGTCCGGAGGTCCATGATGAGGCGCACCGCGCCCGTCGACGTCGCGGACTTGCCGTAGGAAGAGACGGCGATGAAGTCGACGGACCGTGGAACCGTCAGAAGCCGGGAAAGATCGGCGAGGAAAATGAAGCAGCCCCGGAGGATGCCGACCAGGAGCAGCTCCTCCACGTCGGCGTAATCGGACGAGATCCGGCGCGCCATTTCCACCACGCGCCGCCGGATCGTCTCTTCCGTGAAAAGCACGGCCGGCTCTTCCGGAGTCATGGTGCGCCTCTTCCGGTATTTCCCGCGGTCCCGACAGTGTTACGATAGCACTAACGGAGCCCGCCGGAAATGAGCCGGTTCATCGAAGGCAACATCGTCGATGTGATCGCCGGGGAGATCTTCCCGGGAAGGGTCGTCCATCGGGACGGCGTCATCCGGGCCGTGGAGCGCCTTTCCGGGACCTTCCGGGGGTTTCTCCTGCCCGGCTTCATCGACGCCCATATTCACGTGGACTCGTCGTTGCTTTGTCCCTCCCGGTTCGCCGAGGCGGTCGTCCCCCGCGGGACGACCGCCGTCGTCACCGACCCGCACGAGATCGCCAACGTCCTCGGCATGCCCGGGATTTCCTACATGAGGGAGGACGCCGCGGGAGTCCCTTTGCGGCTCTATTTCACCGCTCCTTCCTGCGTCCCCTCCACCCCGTTCGAAACCGCGGGCGCGTCGCTCGGGGCCGCGGAGGTCGAGGCGCTGCTTCGGGAAGACGATGTCGTCGCGCTGGGGGAGGTGATGAACTACCTTGGAGCGATCGACCGCGACCCCGTCATCATCGCGAAGATCCAGGCGGCGAGGCGGGCCGGAAAACCGATCGACGGACATTGTCCGCTACTTACTGGGGAAAAGCTCAAGGAGTACATCAGTCTCGGCATATCCACGGACCACGAGTGCACCGGTGCGGACGAGGCCCGCGAGAAGCATTCCCTTGGGATGCGCATCCTCGTGCGCCAGGGGTCGGTGGCGAAAAACCTGGAGACCCTGGCTCCGTTCGCGAGGGAGAACGATTTTTTCCTCGTGTCGGACGACAAGCTCGCGCCGGACCTGCTCGAAGGCCATCTGGACGGGACGCTTGCCCAGGCGGTCGCATCGGGGATCGATCCCCTCCACGCCGTCCGGGCCGTCACCCTCCGTCCGGCGGACCATTACGGCCTGCCGATGGGGGCCATCGCCGCCGGCCGCGCGGCCGACATCACGAAGGTAAGAGACCTTTCCTCCTTCGACGTGGAGGAGGTCTACATCGGGGGAACGCTTGCGGCGGCGGGGGGAACCCCGGCGTTCCGGGCGACCCCGGTTTCGAAGACGGGAACGTTTACCATCCCCCCCCGGCGGGGGCCCGATTTCACCGTTGCCGCGCCGGGTCCCGCCGCCGCCGTCCGGGTGATCGTGGCGATCCGGAACGAGATCGTAACGGCGAGCGAAACCGCCGTGATGAGCTTCCTGATCCAGGACGAGCGCAACCCGTCGTCGATCTTTGCCTGCGTGCGCCTGGCGCGCGAGAACACCCGCACCTTTCGCGAGGTGCTGCCG
>JAMDCN010000048.1:7470-8044 GCA_023489025.1 Deltaproteobacteria bacterium
GGTTTTGTGAGGGGGTTCGGGCTGAAGGCCGGGGCGATCGCATCGAGCGTGGCCCACGACGCCCACAATATCGTCGTTGTCGGAGCGGACCCGGAAGACATGGCCGGCGCGGTCAACACGATCATCCGGGAATCCGGGGGTTTCTGCCTCTCGGCGGGAGGAACCTCCGTTTCGCTTCCCTTGGGGATTGCCGGGTTGATGAGCGCGGAGCCTCCCCGCGACGTGGGCAACCGGCTCGGCCTTCTCCAGCGGCGAGCCCGTGAGCTGGGATGTCTTCTGGACTGGCCGTTCATGACGATGTCGTTCCTGAGCCTTCTGGTGATCCCCCGGCTGAAGATCGGCGACCGGGGGCTGTTCGACGTCGATGCCTTCCGGTTCCTGGACGCGGTCATCGACAAAAACTGAAGAAACGGAGGTGTTCCATGGGGAAGGTGCTGAAATGCGGCGAGCTGGTAACGGGCTGCAATGCCGTGTTCCGCGGCGAAACCGAGGAGGACGTCATTCGACAGGCCACCGAGCATTCCAAGACCGCCCACAACATCCATGAAATTCCAAAGAGTCTTCGTAAGAAGCT
>JAMDCN010000121.1 GCA_023489025.1 Deltaproteobacteria bacterium
TCAACTATCTCCTCCGCTTGTCCAGGTAGATCGCCTCTTCCACCTCCCGGCTCGGAACGTTCTCCCCGCCCGTCTTGATCATATCCTTCTTCCGGTCCACGACGGTGATGTAGCGGTCCGCATCCATGACGCCGATGTCTCCGGAGTGGAACCAGCCGCCCTTCATGGCCTCCTCCGTCTTCTCCGGCTCCTTGAAATACATGATCAGGGCGTGGGGACCCTTCGCGCAGATCTCGCCGGGGATGCCCGGCGCGACGATCGGCGCACCGGCGTCGTCTTCGAGGCGGCTCTCCATGTTCAGGCCGCCCAACCCCGCCGACCCGAGCTTGGCGAGCGCATCCCTGGCCTTGAGGATCGTATGGTACGGCGCCAGTTCCGTCTGGCCGTAGTAGTTGTAGATCTTCACGCCGGGAAGACGCTCCATCATCTCCTTGAGGATTTCCACGGGCATGATGGAGGCCCCGTAGTACGCCTTCTTCAAGGAGGAAAGATCCTGCCTGCCGAATTCCGGATGCCGCAGCATCCCGATCCAGACCGTCGGGGGGGCGAAGAACATCGTGGCCTTGTACGCGGCGATATTCTTCAGGATCCGACCGACGTCGGGCATCATGAGGACGTTCGTTCCCCCCAGCCAGAAGACCGGGTTCATGAAGACGTCCCGCTGGGCGCAGTGGTAGATGGGCAGGGCGTTGACGTTGATGTCGTCCTCGTCGTACTGACCGTCCACGATCGCCCCCATGTACTGGGCCATGAGAGCCTGATTGCTGATGATGACGCCCTTGGGCCGGGATTCCGTGCCGCTGGTGTAAGTCATCTGGCAGGGGTCCTCGATGTGGAGGATGGTGTCCGGCTCCGTGTCGGGATAGTCGCCGTACCAGGCGTCGAAATTCCGGAAACGATCACTCGCCGGGGGCTGTCCCGCCACCTGGTCGGACCAGATGAAGGTTTTCACCGTCGGCATGTCGTCCATGACGTCCTTGACGAGATCGAAGAGGGCGTCTTCGACGATGAACACCTTGCTCTCCGAGTGGTTGATGCAATACGAAACGTCCTTCCCGCGGAGGAGATAGTTGATGGCCAGGTAGATCGCGCCGATCTTCGCGCACCCCAGCCAGGTGAGGACATGGTGGATCGTGTTGTGGGCCAGGATGGAGACCCTGTCGTATTTCCGCACCCCCAGGGCCGCCAGGGCGTTCGCCGTCCGGTTGCATTCCCTTTCCAACGCGGCGTAGGTGAGGGTCTTGTCCCCGAAGATCAGGGCCGGCTTGTCCGGGTAGCGGTAGGCGCTCCGGCGGATCATGTCGGCGATGACCCATCGGTTCTCCTTGTTGTAGCGATTCATCAGGAAGTCGAGATTTTCCTTGTCGATGACTTTGTAACGGTCCTTCTCTTCCTCCGTCAACGGAAGCCGGTTCGCCGACATGTCATTTCCTCCTTCTTTGAAGCGGGGATGGGTTCGGGATATCCCGGTCGCCGACCGGAGTCGCCTCGCCGCCCCATTTTACGACGATCCGGGGATACGCGCTCCGGCTATAATGGCGGGAACGTTTCCTGGAGGGGGGCGATGCGGACGCGCGGCGAGAACGAGGTGCGGGCGTTTTTCGAGTCCGCCGGTGTCCCGAAGGAGATCCACAGCTTCGAGGAGTCGACCCACAACTCGGAACTCGCCGCCCGGTCGCTCGGCGTCCAGGTGGGCCAGATCGCGAAGACTATCCTGCTGCTCTCCGGGGAGACCGCGATCGTGGTCGTGATCTCCGGTGATCGCCGGGTGGACACGAAGAAGGTCCGCGCGCTCGGGTACGGGAAGAGGGTGCGGCTGGCGGGGCCGGACGACGTGGTCGCGCGCACCGGGTTCGCCGTCGGGGCCGTGTCCCCGGTGGCCTTGCCCGACGGGGTGCCGATATACCTCGACCGCTCCCTGCGCCGGTTCGACACGATCTACCCCGCGGCCGGGGAGACGAACAACATGTTCGCGACCACCCCCGACGAACTGCTCGCCCTCACCGGCGGCACCGAGGCGGACCTAGCCCTCGACCACGGCTGATTTCGCCCGGTAGGGCCCGCAGCCCGGACAATCGGCGGAGGATCAGAAACGGGTCTCGAGGCCGACGACCACTCCGTGCGGGAGCACCTGAACGAGGATCGGCGTCTCTCGATGGTGCGCGTACCACCCGGACAGAGCCCCGACGGCCCAACCGGCAAGGACGTCGGTTTGCCAGTGCGCCACGTTTCTTACGCGCGCCACGCCCACGTATAGCGGTAACAGCAGCAGCCCATATGCGGACGGATACTCGCTTCCATATTCCAGGACGAGCGGGGTGACGAGCGACGCGGCGATCGCCGCCTCGCCGCTCGGGAAACCGTAATTCGAGCCGTGAGCGAACCATTCGTTGGGGTTATCGGTTTTGGCCGGCCGCTCCCGCGTGAACGCGTACTTCATCGCGGTAGTCGAGCCGGCCGCCAGGATTTCCGAATCGATCGTCCGCCATAGAGTCTTGCCGAGCCGGGACTCCGACCCCTCCCACAGCGCACCACCGAGATCGGCTGCGCCGAGACCGACCATCAATCCCCGATATGCCTTGGGGTTCCAGATGCCCGACTCGTCCTTATGGATCCGTCGATCGATGACGGACCAGCCACCGGCATACCCTGTGGCGGACAGGCCCAATATCATCACCAAACCTGCCGATATCGGCAACAATCGGGCACGCCGCATGGGGATCCTCGTGGAGGTATTTTTGAAATTCATGATTCGGAGCAGAATATCATGGCGCGAAGTGCCCGATATACTCGGGCAAAAATCAGCATCGGGCCTGATCGGGAATCAGGTAAGGAGGATGTTCCAACCCGGTAGTGTCCGGTTTCGTCCGGTGTGGCGCGCCCATCTGAAAGAATTCGAACCGCCTCGGAGATCGCCATCGTCCTGAACTACATGGGGATGGCGGCCGACAAATGGATCTTGTTTTTACGGGCAATAGACCTTGGGGTTCCGGTGCAACATCTCCCGCAGGTCCTGCTCGCAACCAAGCCTTCTCCGCCGGTCGGCAGGGCGTTCGTACTCCTTGCTGTATTTTCCCGCCCCGTTCATTTTCCAGTTCTTGCACATAAGGCAACCGGCACGGCGATTCTTGGGACGTCCGCGTTTATGATTCACGGTTCGTTACCTTGCCTTCGACGGGACGAGATGCACTTCCAGCTTGCATCCCACGGCCCGGGCGTACTTCTTCAACGTGGCCAGCGTGGGGGAATGCGTGTCGGCAGAGAGGGCCGTCTCCAGCCGGGTGACGGCAGGGGGCCTGGTTCCCATCTTCGCCGCCACGCCGGCCTGCGTCAGGCCTGCCTTCCTTCGCGCCGCGAGCAACTGGCGCAACAGGGCGAACTCCGTATCAAGCTCGTCGTACGCCGCCTTGAATTCGGGATCCTTTTCCCACGCTGCGACCATCTGGCGGTGCGTCCTGGTCGGTGCTTGTCTCTTCATGGCTTGCATACCTCTTTTTGCCGAGCCCGGGCGATGTCGAGTTCCCTTTGCGGCGTCTTGTCCGTCTTTTTGACGAACGAGTGAAGAATGACGATCCTCCGTCCGACTCTCGTGCAGTAGAAAACTCTTGCGATTCCTTCCCGCCCTCTCGGTCGCAGTTCGAAAAGCCCCTGTCCCATCGCCCTGGAATGCGGCATGCGGAGTTCAAGACCGAATTCCTCGAGAAGTTCGGTCAGTCTTGCATACGAGGCCCGTATCCCGGCGGGGAGCGCCTCGATTCCCAGCCGCACATCCTCACTGTAATAGTCGACCGTCCACACCGTGATGCCAACATAACATAGATGTTATGTTGCGACAAGGGGATCCGGACAATATATCCGCAACCCCCGCGCAACCAGAGGGAGGCCCCGGTCTTGGGGGCGAAATGCCTACCTGTATGCAACTGATTAATGAAGAGATAAATGGCGCGCCCATCTGAAAGAATTCGAACCGCCTCCGAGATCCCAATCGAGGTGAACCTGACGATGCGTATGACTAAATCTGTTCCGCTCCGCGGGGCGACCACCGGACCTGTTCGCGCCGAAAAGCTCCCGCGTTGTCCGTTGGCTCCTGATCCATCCCGACAAGTCGCTAACCCAACGAGAAATCGCCCGCTCCACCGGCATGGACGAGGGCTTCGTCAGCCGCATCGTTTCGCGCCTGGAGCGGGAAGGCCTGTGTGTCGCCCCGGGGCGAAGAGGTGCGCCAGCGACCGGGCCAGGTCGTCCAGGGCCTTCGCGTCCGGCAAGGTTATGGTCATCGTGAGCCGGCCGTCTTCGCCTGTTTCCATGCAGCCGGAAAGGCGAGAGCGAAGATCATCCGACATCCTGCGCACCTGTTCCGTTTCCTCTCCGCGCGGCAGGAGTTCCCCCAGGAAGGAAAAGGCTGCGCCCAGGAGCCGGCCGCCTGCGTCCGCGACTTTCGCTTTTCGTTCGGTCCGCGCGAGTTCCTCCTCGACCTGCCGCTTCCGGCTTGCGTCCAACGGGGCCGCAGGCGCCGCTCCGATCAGGACTTCGAGGCGCCTTTTGAGTTCCTCCATCCCGCTTGCGAGGTCCACGGCGGTCACGTCGGATTCCGGATCCAGGGCCGCGTGCGCCAGCGCGTGTTTGGCCGAGAGGGTTCCCAGGAGGCTCTCCTCCAGCGTCCCCTCGGTTACCAGCAGGTACACCTGGACCGGCCTTTTCTGCCCCATCCGGTGTGCGCGGGCGATCCTCTGCTCGAGCACCGCCGGGTTCCAGGGGAGGTCCACGTTGATGATCGTGTCGGCGGCCTGAAGGTTGAGGCCCGTCGATCCGGCGTTGGTGGTGAGAAAAAGCTTCGTGTCGGGGTCTTTCTGGAACTGGTGCACCAGCCCCTGGCGCTTTTTCTGAGGCACCTGACCGTCCAGCCGGACGTACTTCACGGCGCGGCGGTCGAGCAGAGGCTCCACCAGGTTGAGCATCGTGGTCCACTCCGAGAACAGAAGAATCTTTCGCTCCTCCTCGGCCATAAGCTGGTCGAGGAGGTTCTCGAGTTCGGCGAGCTTGCTCGAGTATCCCGGCGCCTTCTTGTCCACGAGGAACGTACTGTTGGCTGACATGCGGCACAGAAGCAACGCCTTCTGGAGGCGCAAAAGGTCCATCTCGGAGATGTACTTCTTCCGGACGATGCTCGATATGATCCTCTTCTGACCGTCATGAAGGTCCTGCTGCTCGGCCGTGGGCGGAATTTTCCGGATGTCGGTGGTCCGCTTCGGGAGCTCGGCCATCACCTGTCTTCGCGTCCGGCGAAGGAGCACGGGTGCAAGCCTCTCGCGCAGATCTTCCAGGTTCTTGTAGCCCAGGACCTTTCCGCGCTCGTCCGTCACGCGGTACCGGTTGAAGAAGCGGAAGGCGGGTCCAAGCCGCCGGTCGTCGATGAATTCGACGATCGAGAAGAGATCGTCGAGCCGATTCTCCAGGGGCGTCCCGGTGAGGACCAAGGCGAAGCGCGAGCGCAACCCCTTGATGACGCGGCTGGTCTTCGCCTCCCAGTTCTTGATGCGTTGGCCTTCGTCAAGGATGATCAGGTCCCAGCGCGCCGCTTCGATGGCGCCGATGTCGCGGACGACCTGTTCATAGTTGCAGATCGTGAAGAAGCAAGGGCTCTCATACTGCGTCGTCCTCTCCTCGGGGCTGCCGATGACGAGCCGGCACTCCCTGTGGGAAAACCGCTCGATCTCCAGGCGCCACTGCGCCTTAAGCGATGCGGGGCAGACGATCAGAACGCGGGAGATCCCGGCTTCCCGCGCCAAAAGCTCCGCCGTCCCGATCCCCTGGATCGTTTTTCCCAGCCCCATGTCGTCGGCCAGGATAGCCCTGCCGGTCCCGGCCGCGAAGGCGATGCCGTCCATCTGGTACGGCAGCAGCTCGCCGGCAAGAAGCGTCCGGCGAAGCGGATGGGCCGCCGGGTCTTTGCGGATCTGCCCGGTGACGTCGCAAAGCCGTTCCCGCATGAGCGCGTCGTTGATGTACTCCTCCGCGTCCGGGTAGAGAAGGACCTCGTGCCCCATCGCCTCCAGGCGCCGGATCCGCGACAGAAAGTCCGTGAGGTCGGTGATCGCCCGGCTTTCGATGGGCCGGACGAGAGCCTTGGCATGATCGGGGAGGTTGTCGGGCACGATCATGCGCAGCTCCAGCTCCTCGCCGTAACTCAGGTGAACCGCCAGGCTCTCCGGTACGTGCGGCTTCTGACGAACCGCCTTGGGGAAGCGCTTCGCAACCTTCTCCAGCGTGTGGAGGATGTGCTTGCAGGTGCCAAGCGTGTTCTTGCGGAAGTCGGGGCAGGAGCAGTAGGACTGCCCGCGCTCAAAACCGCGCAGGGCGACGCGGTACGTCTTGCCGGACGCCTTGCCTGTGATCGAATAGTCTGCCCAAAGGTCGGTTCCATCGGCGGCTTTGACCACCATGGCCTCGGTCCGCGCCCGCTCCCTCCGGTCGTTGAGGGCCTGCTCCACGAGCTGCGCTTCGCTTAAGCTCTCGATCGGAACCCGCTCCGGAGGAGGGGCCGAGAGCCCGAGCGCGAGCTTCTCCTCCAGGACCAGGGAGAGCGCCGCTCCCATGTGCTCGCACACCCCCGGGCAGGCGCTGCACGTCAAGCGCACGGATTGGGGACTCGCGGGGTCCGGCGAGATCGTCACGGCCGCCCCGGGCAGCGTAAGGGTGAAACCGTCGTCGGAGAGGTGAACCTGCTCCTCCAGGTCAACGGCGCGCTTTCCTCCGGCCTTGAGCAACGTTTCGCCGTCGGCCCCGAGCCACTTGCACGCCTGCCGGAAGGTCAGCCGCGAGAGCTTATCCTTGAGCGTCTGCACGTCGGCTCCTCCTTGATCCGCGGGGATTGCCCGTGACACATCGTGCCGTCGTCTCTCGCGGGATTCCGCGGCAAGTATACTCCCTCCGGCGATCCTCATTCCTTATCGGATGCGCTCACCTTGTCGCCAATTACCACCTCATCCGGTACGGATAAGTGATGAACTGCTCTAACCTGGAGGTTGGCTGCGATTCGCGGGGAGAAGACGCTGAAGGAATTGGCGGAGCGGTTGAGAAGGTGGGGGATAGCGGGACGCCCTGCCGGTGGTTCGAATTCATTGAGAGTGGCGCGCCCCATCTGAAAGAATTCGAACCGCCTCCGAGATCCCCATCGAAGTCGATCTGACGGATGAAGACGCCGTCCCTGTTTACAAGAAAATTTCCGAAAAAGTCCTACATCTCCGCCGGTTGGGCATGGCATACGCCACTATCGCCGAGCGGCTTGAGATCACCCTATGGATGGCGAAAAAATCTGCTCACTGGGGCAAGACCAATCAATTGGGGAGGAAGAACCCTTCCCGTTAACTGGGGCACAGACGGAGACAAGCGGCAACCGCCTCCATCATAAGCCATCAACGGTCCACGGAAGCGGAGCAACTCCAGTACTGAAAGGAAAATATCCGGACTTGACAACCGGCAATGGGTTGGATAATTTTACCTATAGTTATTATATTTTACTGGTATTATTATCCGGGTAAGCCTCATGGTGGACAGGGTACAAAATTCCAGTGGGATTGCACGCGGACTCTTTCGAGGCCACGGTGGAACGCTGCACACCGCGGAGGCCCTCCGTCTTGGTGTACATCCGCGGACTCTCTACGCCATGCGGGATTCGGGCATCCTCGAGCAGATCAGCCGCGGTCTTTTTCGCCTTGCCGAACTGCCTCCCCTCGGAAATCCCGATCTCGTCACGGTCGCTCTCAAGATCCGAAAAGGCGTAATCTGCCTCATCTCGGCGCTGGCGTTCCATGAACTGACGACACAGGTACCCCATGAAGTTTACGTGGCGGTCAAGCAAGGTTCGGAACCGCCCCGTCTCCCGTATCCTCCGGTACGCCTCTTCTGGTTCTCAGGCGAAGCTTTTACCGAAGGAGTACAGATCCACAAGGTGGGTGGAGTCCCCCTCCGCATCTACGGCCCGGAAAAAACAGTCGCCGACTGCTTCAAGCACCGCAACAAGATCGGGCTC
>JAMDCN010000033.1:0-6517 GCA_023489025.1 Deltaproteobacteria bacterium
GAAAAATTCGCCCTGCGCGGAGAAACCCCGCCATTTGAACGCCGCGTCGAACCCGTACGTCCCGACATCGACCCGTTCCGTGTTGTCGAAGATCGCCGTGTTCGCGGCGGCTTTCCCGAGCCACCCCGAGGTTCCGGCGTACGGAGGGGTCGAGGTGGTCGTGTCGAGGAACGTGGCGTTCCCGTTCCGCTTCAGGGTGTTCGCGAAGTAGCCGCCCCCAAGGGAGAGAAGAGGGCTCGGGGTGTTCCCGAGGTCCGCCTCGCTGTACCGCATCTCCCCGAAGGGGTTGAAAACGACCCGCACCGCCCAGGCCCCGTTGTTCGTCTTGCGCCTTCCGCCCTGTCCTGTGCCGTTGAAAAGCCCGGCGTCGTAAGCGAGCTTCCCGCCGGCCGCTCTCCCGTGCACCATGGCGCCGATGTCGTAGGCGGGATTGAATGCGTCCACGGCGTTCGCCCGGTCGACGAACTGCAGCGCCGCGGAGGAAATGAGCCACCCACGGGAGAAGGGGGTCTTGAATTGGCCCACCTGGAGTTCCGCCTCGTTGACGAAACGATAGTTGATCCAGGCGTGTTCCATCATTTGCGCGGAACCGGATTTCGTCAGATCCACCTGGAACCGGTACGTGAGGTTCCTCGTGTACGCATACCCCCCCATGTACACCTTAAAGCGTCGGATCCGCCATTCGCTTTCCTCCGGAGCCGGGGCGTTCCCATCGTCCCGGTCCAGGTACCGGTACTGGAACTGCCCTCTCCCCCCAAGGATGAGCTGGAACTTCCCATCGGGGGAAGTGAACGTGAATCCCTTCCCGGGTCGGTACGCCACGGGCCTTGCCGCCGCCACCTCCTTGAAGTCGGCCTCGGTGATCACGCCTTTTTCTTTCAAAACTTCTTCGAGGGTTTTTGCGAATCCTTCCCGACCGAACAGCAGGAACACCAGGATGCCCGATACGGAAAGAATGAATTTCCTGCAATCGCTCCGTTTCCTCTTTCGTGATATCTCGAGACTTCCAGGGAACCCCATTCCGACATCTCCTTTCAGTTGAATTTGATGGATCGCGTGTCTGGCATTCCTTCTCCAGCGGAAGCGTTGTATATCTCACTATATAGCAATCGACAAAAAAAATGTGCGGACAGATTATGTGCTACAAGACCGGACAAATCTTGAGCTCGCGACATTGCGGTAGTAGCGGTCGGCCCCGTAGAAGACGTACTCCTTGCTCAAGATTTGCCGGATCGTCTCTTCCGGAGCGGTTTGGATGTTGCCCGGGGTGCCGTGGACCGTCCCAACGGCGCATCCGGGTCGACCGAACGGAGCAACGACTCGATTTCGGTCACCGGATGGACGCGAACGCCGGATCGGATCTGGATATCTTCTCCGCCATAGATCAGCCCCTTGCCGAACGGAATGCGCGGAAGGACTTCGGATACCTTGTCCAACCCCCGGAAAGCATCCGAAGCGATCGTCGCCCCAGCCTTGATCTCCACCGGGAAGAGATCGGAACCGAAGGAAATCAGCAGGTCCACCTCGTTCCCGCGGCTGTCCCGGTAGAAATTCAGGTTGGCGCGTTTCCCGCGGTTCCAGCGGTATTTCAGCGCCTCCACGACGGCGAGGTTCTCGAACAGATTCCCGCGCAACGGGTCCCTGCTAACCTGCCGTTCGTTCTCCAGCCCGAGCAGGTAACTTGCCAGCCCCACGTCGTGGAAGTAGAGCTTGGGGGATTTGATCAGTCGCTTTGAAACGTTTCCGAACCACGGGGGAAGCAGGAACACGACGAAGCTCGCTTCCAGCAGGGTCATCCAACCACGGGCCGTGGGATGGGAAATCCCGACATCGCCGGCGAGGCTGTTCAGGTTCAGTATCTGCCCCACCCTGCCGGCGGTCAGCCGGACGAACTTTTCGAAGAGGCCAAGATCCTTGATGGCGAGAAGTTGGCGGATGTCGCGTTCCACGTAGGTTGCGAGGTAATCTCCCAACGCTTGTGTCGGATCGAGGTCCTGGTCGTAGATCCTCGGGTAAAAACCCGCCAGGAGGAGACGATCAACCGGGAGGGGACCGTATTTCCCCCTCAGTTCAGAGACACTGAGGGGGAGCAGTTTCAGCAGGGCGGTCCTGCCGGCCAACGACTGGTTGACGGTGTTCGACACCTCGAACTGCTGGCTCCCGGTAACGATGTACCTGCCGGGTTCCCGGACTTCGTCCACAATCGTTTGGATATAGGACAGCAGCGCGGGAGCCCGCTGGATCTCATCGAGGATCGTCCCGCCGGGATACCGGGCAAGGAAACCTCTTGGATCGGTCAACGCAAAGTGTCGCGTGTCGGGGCTTTCGAGGTTGACGTACGCTTTTCCCGGAAAGACTTTCCGGCACAGGGTGGTTTTTCCGCTCTGCCGTGGACCCGTGAGGGTCACGACCGGATATTTCGACGCCAGCTCCTTCAGGACCGGTTCGATCGCGCGGTCGATCATGCCCTCGATCCTGACAGAAATTTGCACATATTGAAAGTTATAATTTCAAATAGATCGGAACCCTCGATCGCCTCACGGAAACAGCCGGCCGCTCCCTGCCCGGCGCTACCCGTGGACCGCACGCCCGAACGCGCGCATCTCCTCCATCTCCTCGGGGGAAAGCGGTCCCCGGTCGACGACCGCAAGATTCTCCCGAAGCTCGGCCACGCTCCGGAGCCCGGTGAGCACCACGTCCACGTGCGGGCTTGCGAGGCAGAACCGGTAACAGTCGCCCGCCGTCGGGACCTTCCCTTTCCAGCCGCCGGGCGCGCGGAGCAGCTTCCGCCACGCCGTCGCGGTATATGCGACCACCGCGGGTCGGCGCCTGGCGAGATGGGGGAAGATCTCCTGCTCGGCCCCGGTGTGCGCGGCGTTGTAACGGATCATCAGGAGGTCGAGTATCGAATCCTCCGCCAGTTTTCCGGCCCGCGGCCGGTCGTGTATCGAGACCCCCAGCGCGCGGACCTTTCCCTCTTCCCGGAGCCGGTTCATCTCTTCCTGAACCGCGGCGGTGAATGCGGACATCTTTCCGAGCCAGTAGAGCTGGAAGACATCCAGGGAATCGACGCGAAGCATCCGCAGCGCCGCCTCGGCCGCGCGGCGGACGGCGCCGGGGAAATACCCGAGCAGGGGGCCTGCGGAAACCACGTACCGGTCGCGGTCCCGCGCGAGGGCGTCCCGCAGGGCAGGGGTCAGCGCCTTCATCCGGGGAGACCAGAAGACGTATTGCAGGCGTTCCAGCGCTTCGCGATACCCCGCCTCGTCGAGACCGAAGGAGCCGGAAAGACCGAGTCGGAACAGCCGCCGGCTGAGACGCGGCACCTCCCGATGGGTGAATCCGTTCACGTCCGGATTATACCCCGGCGCGGTGGTACCCGGCGTCAGCGGGTCCAATCCACGACGTTCAGCGGCTTCACCCGTCGGAATTCCCTGGTGTTGTTCGTTACGATCGTTGCGCCAAGAGTCACGGCGTGGGCGGCGATCAGCGTGTCCATCGAGCCGATCGGGGTCCCGACCTTTTCCAGAGAGGCGCGAATGGCGCCGTAGGCCAGGGCGGCCGCCTCGCCGAAATCGAACACCTCGAGGGGGAGGAGGAACCCATCGAGAGCGGCGGCGTTCCCCTCCGGGTTCCGGCTTTTTGCGACACCATGCCACAACTCCGCCAGCGTGATGGAAGAGATGCCGACGTCCCCAGGGCGGCATCGGCGGAGTCGGGGCAGGATCCGGTCGGACTTCCCGCGGATCATATCGATGCAGACGTTCGTGTCGAGCAGGAACCTCACCGGCGCAGGCTCCCACGTCTTTGCACCGGCGGTTGTTCCCGATCCGCGAGGAAATCGTCGGAGAACTTCGTGAGGCTCGCGACGAGGGAGTCCCACGAACCCCGGGCGGGGATAAGAAGGACCACGTTTCCCGACTTCTTGATAAATACGTGATCCTCCCGGAAACGGAACTCTTTCGGAAGCCTCACGGCCTGGCTCTGCCCGTTCCGGAAGATCTTCGCCGTTTTCATGGTCCCCCCGATGAATATATATCCGGAGTATAGACTACCACAAATCCGATGGATCGGAAAAGAAACGTTCCCCGGGGTTCTTCCGGCACGTCATGATTCGAGCGGAAGAACTTCGCTTGCGGATCCGGATCGGAAGTGCTACATTGTCGCAAGTTCAAATATCCCGAGACGCAATCCTCTCCCAAAGGGTCCTTTCGAAGGAGCAGGCCCGGTCACCGACCGGGCTCCCCCGCTTCTCCCGAGATTTCACCACGCGGAAGATCGGACGGGCACACCGCCCGCCCACCGGCTTGTGCTTGGTGAAAAACTCGAAGGAGAAGTGAAGAACATGCAGGAACCGCAACCGCAGGAAAAGAACACAAAGAACACGTCGTTCGTACCGTTCGGGCTCCGCCCCGAGATTCTCCGCGCCGTCGCGGAGATGAACTACACCACCCCGACCCCCATCCAGGAGAAGGCGATCCCCATCGTGCTCGAGGGGAAGGACCTGATCGGCTGCGCGCAGACCGGCACCGGGAAGACGGCCGCCTTCGCGCTACCGATCCTGCACCGCCTCCAGGGAACTCCCTGGAAAGGGACCGGACGGCGGCCCATCCGCGTCCTCGTGCTGAGAGCTTCGGCGCGTACGGCCGGCACACGGGCCTCAAGCACGCCATCGTCTTCGGCGGCGTCAACCAGGGCCCGCAGGCGCAGGCCCTCCGGCGGGGGATCGACATCCTCGTGGCGACGCCCGGACGCCTGCTCGACCTCATGTCGCAGGGGCTCGTCCACCTGAAGACCGTCGAAACCTTCGTCCTGGATGAAGCCGACCGGATGCTCGACATGGGCTTCATCCACGACATCCGTCGGGTCATCGACCAGTTGCCCTCGAAGCGGCAGACCCTCTTCTTCTCGGCCACGATGCCGAGGGAGATCCAGGGGCTCGCCGACACCATCCTTCGGGACCCGGTCCGGGTGGCGGTAACCCCGGTGGCGACCCCCGCCGAAGCCGTGGAGCAGCGGGTCCACTACGTGGAGAAATCCGAAAAAATAAAGCTCCTCAAGCACCTTCTGGACGGCCCTTCCATCAAGAACGCGCTGGTCTTCACGCGCACCAAGCACGGCGCCGACGCGGTCACCAAGCAGCTCGAGCGCTACCAGGTCCGGGCCGAGGCGATCCACGGCAACAAGTCGCAAAACGCCCGCGAGAAGGCATTGGCGAGCTTCAAGCGGGGCGTGACGAGAGTGCTCGTGGCGACGGATATCGCCGCCCGGGGCCTCGACATCGTCGACCTGTCGCACGTGGTCAACTTCGACCTCCCGAACGAGCCGGAAAGCTACGTCCACCGGATCGGGCGCACGGGCCGGGCCGGCGCCTCCGGGATCGCCCTGTCGTTCTGCTCCTTCGACGAGCGTCCTTTCCTCGCCGATATCGAACGGCTCATCCGCAAACACCTTCCGGTGGCGGAGGACCACCCGTACCGCTCCGGGTACGGCGCCGGGACACCGACGAACCTCGACCCGCGGCACGCACACGGCGCGGCGGCGCTCTCCATGGTCCACCCCGACATGGTGTCCCGCCGGGACAAGTACGATCCCTCCAACACGCGTCCCGACGGCCGCCCCGGCCGCTCGCGCCGCGAATCGAAGTGGACCCGGGGATTCGGAGCCGGCAAGCCGGCCCCCCGCCACGCGGAGCACCGCCGCGCGGAGTGGTAAAATAATCCGATCCGCTTCGCGTCGATCGTTGGAAACGAGGAGGCTCGCCTTGAGTGGACATTTGAACGGGAACCGGGCCGACGATCTCTCCTTCCACGGAATCCGGAAGGCCGAGGCCGTCTGGTGGAACCTTTCGCGTTCGGCGCTGCTCGAGCAATCGCTGCGGCGTCGCGAAGGGCACCTTGCGGCGTCCGGTCCCCTCGTCGTGCGGACCGGCGAGTACACGGGGCGGTCCCCCAACGACCGCTTCTTCGTGCGGGAGCCCGGCAGCGAGGGATCGATCCACTGGGGAGCGACGAACCGCCCCTTCGACGCCGACAAGTACGAGGCGCTCCGGGCGCGGCTGTTCTCCTACCTCGAAGGGAGGGAGCTCTTCGTCCAGGATTGCCACGTGGGCGCGGACGACGGGCACCGGCTCCCGATCCGGGTCATCACCGAGATGGCGTGGCACGCCCTTTTCGCCCGGAACATGTTCCTTCCCGTGACGGACCGGGAGGCGCTCCTGCGCCACGTCCCGGGGTTCACGGTCATCAGCGCGCCCGGCTTCCACTCCCGCCCCGAGATGGACGGGACACGCAGCGAGGTCTTCATCCTGATCCACTTCGGGCGAAAGGAGGTGATGATCGGCGGCACCCTGTACGCGGGCGAGATCAAGAAGTCGGTCTTCACCGTGATGAACTACCTGCTCCCCGCGGCGGGCGTCCTCCCGATGCACTGCGCCGCGAGCTACGGGCGCGACGACCAGGACGTAGCGGTCCTCTTCGGCCTCTCGGGAACGGGGAAGACCGACTTCTTGATCTCG
>JAMDCN010000033.1:6527-6993 GCA_023489025.1 Deltaproteobacteria bacterium
GAGCGGACGCTGGTGGGCGACGACGAGCACGGCTGGAGCGACCGCGGCGTCTTCAACTTCGAGGGAGGCTGCTACGCCAAGGTGATCAACCTCTCACCCTCGATGGAACCGGAGATCCACCGGACGACCGGGATGTTCGGGACGATCCTCGAAAACGTGGGGATGGACATCGAGGAGCGGCGGATCGACCTGAACGACGCGACCCTCACGGAAAACACCCGTGCCTCCTACCCGCTTTCCTCCATCCCCCGGGTCGCCCCCCGCGGCGCCGTCGGCCACCCGAAGCACATCGTGATGCTGACGGCGGACGCCTTCGGGGTGCTTCCGCCGATCTCGGAGGTGACGACCGACCAGGCGATGTACCACTTCCTCTCCGGCTACACGGCCAAGGTGGCCGGGACCGAACGCGGGGTCGTGGAGCCGCAGGCCACGTTCAGCACCTGTTTCGGGGGCCCGTTCATGCCAT
>JAMDCN010000033.1:7003-7917 GCA_023489025.1 Deltaproteobacteria bacterium
TTCATGGCGCTCGCCCCTTCCGTCTACGCGAAGCTCCTCGGGGAGAAGGTCGCCACGCACAACGTCAAGGTCTGGCTGGTCAACACGGGGTGGACCGGCGGTACGTACGGCATGGGACGCCGGATGGACATCGGCCACACCAAGGCGATGCTCCGGGCCGCGCTCGCGGGGAAACTGGACGGCGTCGAGATGCGGGTGGACCCGGCCTTCGGATTACGCGTTCCGAGGAGCTGCCCGGACGTGCCGCCCGAGGTCCTGGACCCGAGGTCGACGTGGAAGGATCCCGCGGCGTATGACCGGACGGCGCGGAAGTTGGCCGGGATGTTCCATGAGAACTTCGCCCAGTACGCCGATCAGGTGACGCCCGAGGTCCGGGCCGCGGGTTTCCGCAAACCGGGCTGACGAAATCCAGGCATAAGGTCAGCGCCATCTGCGGGTCACTCCTGCGCCTTCAGCGCCCTCCTTTTCAATTCATTCGACGACTCGTCCCATGGGACCGCCCGGGTGTTGTTGCACCGGCACTGGTAGAGGATGAAGCATCTTCGCCCCTCCGCATCCTCCAGGGCTCCGATCGCCTCCACGGCGTCCATGTCGGTTTCGATCCGGCCGCAACACGGGCACGGCCGGAACCTGTTCGGGGAAGAAGGGGACACCTGCGCGGTTCCCTCCCTCCGGCGGCCTGAATCGACCCCCGAAGACTTACGATTTATCTATAGGACGCATCGTCCGGCATGTCAATCGAATACAATCCGCATTGTCCAATTGCTCCGCCGCGAACAAACTACCTATCATTCACAGGATGTTCCATCGTTACCGGGGAAAGATACTGGAGGCCCTGAAAGCGCGGGGATGGACCCGCGCGGACCTCGCCCGAACGATCAAGATCGATTATTCCTACCTCGACAGGCTCCTTA
>JAMDCN010000065.1 GCA_023489025.1 Deltaproteobacteria bacterium
TCGCGGCGCTTCGCGGGACGCTTCTCGTAGCGGACCATCCCGCCGCAAAGGCTCTCCACATCCCGGTCGACCAGGTTGTGATCGACGAGGTGTGACGGCGCGCTTTTATCGATGATCTCGTCGGTTGTGGTCATGGCTCCTCCTGCTTCCTGAAGATATGTTCGGGATTAATTATGCAAACAAGTACCACAATACCATTTAATGTGTCAAGAAATTTGTTCCCCCCCGCTGTGCCCTGCGTCCCTCAATACGGAGGCGCAATGGAGCGGGATACCCCTTCCGAGCGGCCGTCTGTTTTTCCCGGAGCCAGGGATGGCGAGAGGGAAAAACAGCGGCAGTGCAGGCAGCCCGGACGGCTGCCGGAACGTAGCGAGGAAGGGGGTATCACGCGGAGATATAGCGCCTCCGGTTACGCCCCCTCAGGGAATGGTTTTACCCAGCATCAGCCGCTGGGAAGGGTGGAAGCCGCAGGAGTACAGGAAGCGCTGCAGACCGATATTTTCCGGGGATACCTGCGTGAGCATCGTTTCGACCTGGAGGGTGGCGAGGTTCAGGAAGAGCTGAGAGAGCAGGGCGTGCCCGATGCCGGAACCTGCGAAGCCGGGGTGAACGCCGATGGTGTCCAGGATGGCGGCCTTATCGACCTTGCCGAATTCCCCGAAGTCGACCCGCGCCATGACGAATCCGACGACGAACCCGTCCTCCTCGGCCACCAGCGAAACCCGGATCCCGGATTCCGTCAACACCTCCCGAAGCTTCGCGGCGTAGTAGGCGGAACGATCCCGGCCGGTGAGCTTCCGGTCGATCCGGACGGCGGCCGCGAGGTCGTCCTCCTTCAACGAGCGCACCGGGACGCGGTCACGGGACAATGTTTCGTAGTAGTCCCCGCCGGCGCGCATCGGCGATCGCGCATCCGCTCCCGCGCTCCCGACCTCCCGGATCTCCTCGCGCAACGGGGAGGTGTCCCGCTCGAGAATATGGACGGGGGCGAGGAGGAACCCCGTGGAGGAGAAGAAGCGGATCATCGCGGGACTTCCCCAGTCGACCCGGGTCCTCAAGGTTCCGATGCCTCTCGCCTTCATCCGCCGTTCCATTTCGGCCAGCAGCGCTTTCCCGATCCCCTTGCCCTGGGCGTCGGGGTCGATGCCGACGACATCGAGGACCGCCACGGCGTCCGGGGCGCCGAATTCCCCTTCCTGGATCCTGGCGATCGCGTATCCGGCGAGTTTCCCGTCCCGCACCGCGGCGCAGGCGATGAAACCGGTTGGCGTTTCCGCCGCCGCCGCGAACCGTTTCTCCAGGAACCCTTTTCTCGACTGACCGGTGATCCGGCTCTCGATTCCGGAAACACGGTCGAGATCCCCTGGGAGGAGCGCACGAAGTTCCAGGCTTTCCATTTCCGTGTCCTCCTTCGCTTTCCTTTTGCTTCCGTTTCTCCTCGTCGCGGATCTCTCGACGCATGAGCTTCCCGACCTTTGACTTGGAGCATCCCTCTGGATTCAATGTAACTGGGTGCCATGTGTGGCGCAAGGCTCTCTTTGTACGAGCGGATTTTTCTCCTTCATCTTGGCACGGAGAGCCGCTCCGGAAATTTCTTGACAACGATGGCCGGGATTGTCATATACTCAGTAAGTGGGTAATCCAGTTTTTTTAAAATGACGGTTTATTAATCGGATTTTCATATTTCATCGAGCTGAACCGTTATTTGGGAAATTAGAGGAGGAGGCATGGTGAGAGGAACGGACAACGTGGCTTCCGGCGTGGGTTGGGAACCGTACCGGGGAATCCGTCAATACGAATACGTGTTGGAAAAAATAAAGGGATTGATGGCTTCCGGGGCGTTGAGGCCGGGGGATCGCCTTCCGTCGGAAAGGGAACTGTCTAGTAGGCTTAGGGTAGGAAGGGCTTCGATCAAAGAAGCCTTCCGGATTTTGGAAATCCTTGGCCTGATCGAAGTGAAGCACGGGGATGGCAGTTACATAAACAAGGGACAGTATCAATTTTTTGAATCTTTTGGAAACACCGCAAGTTTATTTGGAGAATTGACGGCGGAAACCATGGGTGGTTTTCTTGATTTTCGGAGAACATGGGAGATAAAGTGCGCCGTGCTGGCGGCAAGGAACGCTACCGAAGAAGATATAGAAATGATGGATATAGAAATACGACGTATGGAAAAATGTTATCACAATGAAACGGAATTCAAGGCAGCGGACATAAACTTTCATAATTTTATGTGCATTGCATCGAAGGATAAATCCATAATGCTGGTCGTGCAGGGTTTAAGGAATATCCTGATCACTTTTTTTAATAACGTATATCCCCTTGTTTGTTCTGATGAAAAATTGAGCCAAGAAGCGTACGTTGCTCACGACAATATTCTCCGAGCCATCAAGCGTCATGACGAAGACGCGGCAGTACAAGCCATGGAAGCGCATTTGCTGGTCGCTCGCCATAACCTGATGCGCTCCTGCAACATGCTTCAATAGTGATGAAGTAGTCATGCGCAACTATCCCGCATCAAGGAGGAGGCAATGAAACACGTTCCAACAGCACTGAAAAACGGAGAGGTTCTCATCGGGCCCTTTTCGGTCTCCGGCTCGCCAACCCTGGTGGAAACGATCGGATATGCCGGATTTGATTTCGTCATCATCGATTGCGAGCATGCGGCGACAAGTCCTTTCGGGGCCGAGTTGGAGGGGCTGGTCCGTGCTGCCTGTGCCGCGGATATCGCTCCCATCGTGCGCGTGACCAAGAACGATCCCGGGCAGATCCTTAAGGCCTTCAATTTCGGTGCCCAGGTCGTCATCGTTCCCCATGTCAATACCGTCGCAGATGCGGAGGCGGCCGTCCGCGCCGGGAAGTACGCACCCGTCGGCCGGCGCAGTTGCGCTCCTCCCGTGCGCGCGGCCAAGCACGGTTTCATCGACTGGCCTGAATTTTACCGGAAGCAACTGGAGGAGACCCTGATCTTTCCCCTGATCGAAGAGGAGGAAGGGTTCCGGAACATATCCGAAATCGCAAACGTGAAGGGCATCGGGGGGATTTTCTTCGGGCCGTTCGACCTGTCGGTGTCCCGAGGATTTCCCGGGGGGGCGTTCGACCTTGCGACGAACCGGAAGGAACGCGAGGTCGTGTACTCCACCGCCAAGTCGAAGGGCCTTCCCATCGCCGACCTGGCGTGGGACATCGACTCCGCCACCCACATGATCAAGATGGGGGCGCAGTTCGTCTCGTTGGGAACGGACCTCACCATGTTCGCCAACTCCTGCCGTTCCTTAAAGGAATCCTCCGATACTGTCCGCAGGGCGATTTCTTCCGCGAAATTGACGAAGGGGAAGTGAACCGTCAGGGCAATTGGACCTTGTATCCGCGTCACACCACTACCGATCGAAAGGAGAGGAACATGTTTCGGCAATTGCGATCCATGGTCATTGTCGTTCTCGCCGCAATCATGGTGATCACTTTGATGGTCGTTGCGGCCCCTGCGAAGGAATACAGTTTCCGGCTTGGACATGTACTTCCTGCTTCACACCCTTACGGAGTGGCGATGGAGCAATTCGCAAAAGCGGTGGAACACGATAGCGGGGGGCGGATTAAGATTCAGGTCGTCCACGGTGGTGCTTTGGGAGGCGACCGGGAAATGGGGGAGCAGATCCGTCTCGGCGGCCTGGAAATGGGATTGATTCATACTACGGTGCTGGGACTTGATCCCCGTCTCCAGATCGAGGAACTTCCCTTCGCGTGGGCTCGACGGGAGCAGGCCTACGCGGCCCTGGACGGAGAGTTGGGCGCGAAACTTCTCGAGATCCTGTCCAAGAAGGGGATCAAGGGTCTTGCTTGGTACGAAAATGGGTATCGGGATCTCACGAATAACGTTCGGCCGATTCGCGAGCCATCCGACCTCAAGGGGCTCAAGATCCGTATGGCGGAACTCAAGATGCGAATCGACACCTTCAAACTTCTGGGTGCGAACCCGATCCCCATGGCGTTTCCAGAACTCTTCACGGCGCTCCAGCAAGGGACGGTCGATGGGCAGGAAAACCCGCTGGCCATCATAAAGACCTCGAAGTTCAACGAAGTACAGAAGTACCTTTCCACGTCCGGGCATATCTGGGGATCGGTCCTCCTGATGATCAACAAGGACATCTTGGAAAAGCTGCCGGCAGACCTGCAAAAGATCCTCATTCGAAATGCCGTCAAGTACCGTGACATCGAGCGGAAAATGATCCGGGAAAGCGATGTGAAGATACTGGCGGAACTCAAGAAGAGCATGCAGGTAAATGAGGTGGACAAAGCCGCCTTCCGCAAGGCCGTGGCCCCCATCTATGAGAGCTACCGGCCGGTGTTCGGCGATGAGCTGATGAAGCTGGTGGAGAAGTACGGACGCATGTAGGCTGCCGGGAGATACGAAGGTGAAGCATCTCAGCGCGATCCTTGAGCGGGTTCTGGGCACGATCTGCGCGGTCCTTCTTGGCGCCATGGTGGTCGTGGTGTTCGGCCAGGTCATCATGCGCTATGCCTTGCGTATGCCCTTCTCCTGGGGAGAAGAGCTGGCCCGCTTTCTGCAAATCTGGCTGACCTTTATGGGCGCGAGCCTCGCGTTCCTGGTCGGGGGGCATGCTTCCATCCAGGTGCTCCTCGACCGCCTTCCCGAGAAGGCCAGGAGGATGGCGCGCGTGGCGATCGCCCTGCTGGCGGGACTTTTCTTTCTCATTCTGTTCGTCAAGGGGATGCATCTCGTGCTGTTCACATGGTCCGATGAGTCTCCTGCCTTGTCCCTGCCGTTCGGCATCGTCTATCTGGCTTTGCCGATCGCTTCCGGACTCATCTTTCTGATACAGGCAAGAGACATCTGGCAACTCGTTCACCCGGACGGGGGAAGAGACCGGGGAAGCGTATGACCTGGACATTATTCGGTTTCCTTTTTCTGTTACTGGCCGTCGGGTTTCCGATCGCGGTGGCTTTGGGAGGAGCCGCATTCCTGTTCCTTTTCCTGCAAACCCACACCCCTCTTGAAATCGTCGTCCAGCGGATCGTGTCGGGTGTTGATTCCTTTCCTCTCCTGGCGCTCCCGTTTTTCCTCCTCGCCGGACTGCTCATGGAACGTGCAGGCATCACGTCGCGCATCATGAACCTTGCGAACGCCCTCGTCGGGCATATCCGGGGAGGCCTGGCGGCGGTATGCGTCGTGGCAAGTTGTTTCTTCGGTTTTATTTCCGGTTCCGGAGTCGCAGACACCGCGGCCATCGGCTCGATCATCATGCCGGAAATGGTCCGCAGGGGGTACGGGAAAGGATTCACCGCGTCCCTTCAGGCGAGCGCGGGGGTGTTGGGGATCGTGATCCCGCCGAGTCTGCCCATCGTCGTGCTCGGCGTCGCCGGAGGGATTCCCATCGGTGCGCTCCTCCTCGGAGGGATCATGCCCGGCTGGATCGCCGGTTTTCTGCTCATGTTTGTCGGGATCGTCATCTCCCGCAAACGGGGATACCAGGGAATCGAGCGGGTGGGGGGCTGGAAGGAAACCTGGAAAGCCGCGCGGGAAGCGGTTCTTCCGCTCCTGACCCCCGTCATTATCCTGGGGGGAATCTTGGGGGGGGTGTTTACGCCCACGGAATCCGCCGTCGTGGCAACCGTCTATGCGCTCTTGTTGGGTTTTTTCGTTTATCGTTCGTTGCGTTTTCGGGATCTATACCCCATCTTCAAAGAGGCCGCCCTGGCATCCGGCGTGATCATGTTCATCATCGCCGCAGCCTCCCCCTTCGCGTGGATCATGGCGATCAATCAGATACCGAAATCGCTTACGACGTTTTTCCTTTCGCTCACGTCGAATCCATTCTGGATTCTGATCCTGGTGAACGTCTTGTTGCTCGTGCTCGGCACCTTCATGGAAACGATCGCGATCATCATCGTCATGGCTCCTATCCTCTTGCCACTCATCACGTCTCTCGGCTATGACCCTGTGTACTTCGGCATCATCATGGTACTGAATCTGGCCATCGGAGGCATCACGCCCCCGTTGGGAGTGTGCCTTATTACCACGTGCCGGTTATTGAAAACCCCGTATCCTCCGCCGGGCCGTGACCTGTTGCCCTTCCTGCTGGCCATGGTTGCCAGTCTGTTCCTCACTATCCTTTTCCCGCCTCTGGTGTTATGGCTCGGAAAGATGGCGTAAACGGAAAGGATGGAGGTACCGTTGGGAAAACTTCTGTGGCAACCAACGAGGGAGCGAATCAATAACACCAACATGCTTCAATTCATGGAATACGTGAACCGACGTTTCGGCAAGGAATTTCGCAACTATGACGAGCTCTACGAGTGGTCTGTCACCGAGATACCGGCGTTCTGGGACGCCATGTGGAGCTTTGGAGAGGTCATTGCGAGCGCGCCCTACAGGAAAGTCGTCGACGATACCGCAAAAATGCCCGGGGCCAAATGGTTCGACGGGGCTCGGCTCAATTTTGCGGAAAACCTCCTTCGCTATCGGGACGATCGAATCGCCTTGAGCTTCAAGGGGGAAACCCGGGCCGACACCATCCACGTTTCCTATGCCCAGCTCTACGACCGTGTGGCGCGCCTGGCGAAATCCCTACGTGGCATGGGGCTCAGGCCGGGAGATCGCGTGGCGGGTTTCATGCCCAACATGCCCGAGACCGTGGTTGGAATGCTCGCGGCCGCCAGCTTGGGGGCGATCTGGTCGTCCTGTTCGCCGGATTTCGGTATCCAGGGAGTCCTGGATCGTTTCGGCCAGATCCAGCCCCGTGTTCTCTTCGCGCCCAACGGCTATAGCTACAACGGGAAACAGATAGATACCCTGGATCGGATCGCGGATGTCGCCAGGCGGATCCCGAGTATTGAAAAGGTCATCGTCGTTCCCTACACCGATCCCCATCCCGACCCGAAACGTGTTCCCAATGGCGTTCTCTTCGACGATTTTCTCGACAAGGAGAACGGGCTGGAGATCGTCTTCGAGCAGTTGCCTTCCGATCATCCGATCTACATCATGTATTCCTCGGGCACAACCGGGGTTCCCAAGTGCATCGTCCATGGAGCCGCCGGGACACTGATCCAGCACATCAAGGAACTGAAACTGCATACCGACCTCACGCGGGACGATACCATCTTCTACTTCACGACCGCCGGCTGGATGATGTGGAACTGGCTCGTGAGTTCCCTGGCTCTGGGGGCCCGGGTCCTGCTCTTTGACGGATCGCCTTTTCATACCGGTCCGGGCGCCATGTGGAAGCTTGCACAGGACGAGAAGGTCTCCGTTTTCGGAACCAGCGCCAAATACCTTGCCGCCGTCGAGAAAGCGGGGGTCAAGCCCAAGGGGACGTTCGATCTCTCTTCGCTCAAGGCGATCCTGTCCACCGGTTCACCTCTCTCCGTTGAAAGCTTCGAGTATGCGTACCGGGACATCAAGGAGGATCTTTGCCTGTCGTCCATCTCCGGAGGCACGGACATCATCTCCTGTTTCGCCCTAGGGAATCCCACGGGCCCCGTCTACGCGGGTGAGCTTCAGTGCCGTGGGTTGGGGATGAAGGTGCAGGCCTATAACGATGAGGGGAAACCGGTTGCGGACGAGAAGGGAGAACTGGTTTGCACGGCGGCGGCACCCTCGATGCCGATCTACTTCTGGAACGATCCGGACGGCTCGAAGTACCGGAGCGCCTACTTCGGGCTTCACGAAGGGATCTGGAGCCATGGGGACTACATCGAAATCACCGAACATAACGGAGTGATCATTTACGGACGGTCGGACGCCACCCTCAATCCCGGCGGGGTCCGGATCGGCACGGCCGAGATCTACCGGCAGGTGGAAGGCATCCCCGAGGTGCTGGACAGCCTGGTGGTGGGACAGGACTGGGATCGGTGTAGGGAACGACGATGACCTTTTCAATACTCGGGA
>JAMDCN010000049.1:0-705 GCA_023489025.1 Deltaproteobacteria bacterium
CCGTTGCGTCCGAGCAGCCCGACGATCTCTCCCTTCCGCAGCGACAAGGAGACGTCGAACAGGATGTGGCTCTGGCCGTAATAGGTGTCGATCCCCCGGACGTCTAACATTCGCCGCTCTCTCCAAGGTAGGCGCTCCGGACCTCGCTGTTGCGCCGCACCTCCTCGCCGCTCCCCTGCACCACGGTCGCGCCCCGCACCATCACCATGATCCGGTTCGCGATCTCGAACACGAGCGCGATGTCGTGCTCGCAGAACAGGATCGTCAGGCCGGACTCCCCGGAAAGCTTCCGGATCAGGCGGATGCACCGCTCCGTCTCCTCCGGCGCCATCCCGGCCGTCGGCTCGTCGAGGATGAGCAGTTCGGGGTTTCCGCTCAGCGCGACGGCGATCTCGAGGACCTTTTTGTCCCCGTGGGAGAGCAGGTCGCTTTCGACGTCCCGTTGCTCGAACAGGCCCACGCTCCGGAGGATCCGGTGGACCTCCTCCTCCGCCATCCCCGCAACCGGCGAAAAGATCCGGAACGTCTTCCGTTCCCGCGACAGGACCGCGATCTGGACGTTCTCGAACACCGAGAGCCGCGGAAAGATGTTCACCACCTGGAAGGAGCGGGTGATCCCCCTCCGGCAGATGACGTGCGGGGAAAGTCCGCCGATCTCCTTTCCCTTGAACAGGATCCGCCCCGAATCGGGGGAAAGGTGCCCCG
>JAMDCN010000049.1:715-7806 GCA_023489025.1 Deltaproteobacteria bacterium
GGTGCAGGGGAGCGGCGAGGAGGTGCGGCGCAACAGCGAAGTCCAGAGCGCCTACCTCGGAGAGAGCGGCGAATGTTAGACGTCCGGGGGATCGACACCTATTACGGCCAGAGCCACATCCTGTTCGACGTCTCCTTGTCGCTGCGGAAGGGAGAGATCGTCGGGCTGCTCGGACGCAACGGCGCGGGGAAGACGACGACGATGAAGAGCGTCGGCGGCATGCTCCGGCCGAAAAAGGGAACCATCCTTATTGAAGGGGAGGACGTGACGGGTCGAAAACCGTTTCAGCTGGTCCGCCGCGGAATCTGCTACGTGCCCGACGAGCGGCGGATCTTTTCCGACCTCACCGTCGACGACAACCTCGGTATCGTCTTCCGGAGGACCCGCGAATGGGACCGGGAGCGGGTGTACGACCTGTTTCCGGCGCTCCGGGAGATCGCCGGCCGGCGGGCGGGGGTTCTCAGCGGCGGCGAAAAAGCGATGTTAGCGGTGGGGCGGGCGCTCATGAGCGGCCCGAAGCTGCTCCTGCTCGACGAGCCGACGGAAGGCCTGGCGCCGCTGATCGTCAGGGCGCTCGAGGAGCAGATCCGGCGGCTGAAGGAGGCGGGGATCAGCATCCTCCTCTCGGAGCAGAACCTGAAGTCGTCGCTGCGGCTGATCGACCGCGCCTACATCATCGACAACGGCAGGATCCGGTACCAGGGGACGGCGAAGGAGCTCGAGAACAACGAAGAGATCCAGCGGATGCACCTGATGATTTGAGCGGCGAGATGCGATAAAAACGAATTTCCTGTCTCAGAGCCTGCTGGCGGCCTTCTCGGCCAATGGACTGACCTTTGAAACAGGGACCATCTTCGCCTCCGAAGGCGCCTCGATCTCCACGCCCACGATCAACCCGCCTTTCTCCACGACACAAGTCGTGTTGAAGCCCAGCATGGAGCCGGACATGCGGGGATCTGATGGGATCACGGTCGAGCAAGTGGTGTTCCCGTGCTTCTCCACCGTGACTTTTATTCCCATCTTCTTGAACATCTCGATGCCTGCTTTCTCCTTCTTGCCGGAATCAGCGGCCTTTTTCCCGAACCGAACCCGCACGGAGTATATGCCTGCCTTTATGGGGTAGCATGTAGACGACATCCCGGGGGCTTTACGAACTCCCGCCACGCCATGAGAAGGGGTAGTAGTCACCTTTTCTCCGACTACGGATTCGATTTCCCCTGCGGACAAGAGCGTGCATGCGTCCGTATCCGCCACGGCTTCATCCGACCAAACCATCCCCCATCCCCATAATATATTGACCGCCACTACAACCGCGACTTGCCGGATCATCTTTCCCCCCCGCTTCGCCTTTATTTCATACACCTCTTATCCTCAATGATTGATCTGACCTGTATCAGATATTTAACCATTATTACACGATCTTAAATTTCTTTTCACTGCCTCGCTCTTACGGAGCTTATTATATATCCATCCTCACGGGGCGCAATCCCTTTTTTAGTTGAAATTGACGAAGCGCCCATGGTGGGCTACGCCAGTTTCTCTTCGTAGTTCGAGACCAAATTCATCTCCACCTGGAGCGCGTGACGCAACGCCGGCAGATGGCGATACCCCCGGATCCTTCTCAGCCCTGGTTCGATGTCCAGCAATGCGGTGGCCACCCACCGTTGCCGCTGGTTCGAGTTCTTCCAGTAGTCCACCTTGTCGGTGCGGGGCGCCATGAGGGAGTGGAGCGACTCGATGCTGTTGGTCGTCTTCAGGCTGATCCCCAGTTCCCGGAACAGGCCGAGGCGATGAAGGGTCAGCGTTTCCTCGAACCCCTCTTCCAAACTGCGGACCGCCGACTCGTTCTGCAGGGAGAGCTCCTTCTTCACCCGGAGCAGCCCCGCCTTCGCCTCCGCGAAGGTGGGGCGGTTGTAGGCGTGCTGCAGACGGCCACGAATCGCCTGCTTCTGACCCTCCCCGAGGTAACTGACCACGTTCTCCCGCTTATGCCATTGACACCGCTGCACCAATGCACGGTCCGCAAGGGCCCGTTGCACGGCCTTCCGCAGTCCTTTCGCGCCGTCGAGGACCACCAGCAGTCCCTTGTCGATGGAGAGCCCTCACGGTTGTACCGATGTTTGAGCCTGGCCGAATAACATTTTGTATTCTTGGTGCGAAACCATCATCCCACTAACGCAGGAGGATTCATGAACCGTCACTCGCACACCCGCACTTCGTTCCTGTTGATGCTCGCCGCACTGTCTATGCCGCTGGCAAGCTTTGGCGGAGATGGCGCGGGAAGCTGCAACAACACCGCGAACGGATTTTGCAACGAGTTCACCGGATCCTCCTACAAGGCCGACCGGGTGAAACGGACCTGCAAGGGGAAGGGGGGGGCCTTCCTGGCCGGTGCGTGTCCCACCGAGGGACGGGTCGGCACGTGCCTCGTGTACAAGGGCAGGAACGATGAATCCCGGTATCGCTACTACAGGAATTTCCCGGGGTTCGGCGTCAAGCCGAAAGGCGGGGTCGCCGCGGCCGCTGAAAGCCAATGCGCCAAGCTCAAGGGCGAGTGGACCCCGAACTGAGGCGGAGGCCGATCCCGTCAATCGGTCAGGTGGTTTTCGGCTTTCGCAGGAACCCGCTCAGGACGATCGCGACGCCGGCGAACGCGGTGGCCATGTAGAAGGAGCCGGAAAAGGAGCCGGTCCGTTCCGCCAGCACCCCGGCGACGGCGGGACCCGAGATCTGCCCCAGCCCGAAGATGAACGTGACGAAGCCGATGGCGGCCGCGGACTTTTTCGGCCCGACGTAATCGCCGATGGCCGCCGCCATGATCGAGGGGATGCTCCACGCCACGATGCCGTAAAACACGATCGACAGGTAAAGGAACATGCCGGGCAGTCTCGTGGCGATGAGAAGGTAGGAGACCGCCTGCAGGGAAAAGACGATCATCAGCCCCGCCTTCCTGCCGATCCGGTCCGACAGCGTTCCGAAGACCGGCCCCGAGAACAGGCTCAGGAACCCGACCCACATCCAGAAATCGCCCGCCAGGCTCTCCGAGAACCCCCTCTCCCGGACCAGGGTCGTGACGATGAAGGTCGCGTAGATCACGTAGGTGTAGCCGAACAGGAAATAGATCGCGCCGAGATAGTAGATGATCCCCTTCCGGTAGATGTTCATCCCGGTCCCCTCCGGGCCGGGGTCGACGGTGGCCGCGGTTTCGTCGGCGCCGACGGGGGCAAGACCCTTGTCCTCGGGCCCGTCCCGAAGCAGGCCGAAGGCGACGAAGGCGGTCAGCGCCACGAGGCCGGCGAGGATGAGCCAGCTGGTCCGCCACCCCTCGGGGCCGATCCGGCGGTTGAGGAACGGGATCAGGCGGCCGGAAATCATGATGGCGAAGCCGCTTCCGATCACGATGAATCCGGCGGCGCGCCCCCGCCTGCCGCTCGAAAACCAGGCGGCGACCAGGCCCATCACCGGGACGTTGGTGGCGCCGCTCCCGATGCCGGTGACCATGTAGAGGAGGAGGACCGGCAGGAAGCCGGTCGCCCTGCTCACCAGGGACATGGAGACGGCGACCGTCAGCAGCGCCAGGAAGATGAGCCTGCGCGAGCCGATCCGGCCCGCCCAGTGGGCGCTCACGAGGACCGAGGCGAGGTATCCGAGAAAGTTGGCCGTGCTGATGAACCCCATCTGGGAGTACGACAAGTGAAGCGTCGCGGCCATCGAGGGGAGGAGCATCCCGAGGGCGAAGCGGCCGAAACCGAGGCAGGCGAGGATGCAGAGCATCCCGGCGAAGACGATCACCCACCCGTAATGGAACATCGGCCTGCCGAGGGGTGATTTTCGCATGGGGGGAAATATAACATGGTATTCCCGCGGCGCCCGAATTATGATGGAAGTCGTTCCGGCGACGGGGATCGCCGCGGATTTCCGTAAAACGGCGTATTGAATTATTGTTGACGGATAAAAAGCATTATGGTACTGTTTTGCGCATTGTACCTCCTGCAGCGGTGTACGTTGGCTGGACCTGCAGACCGACGAGACGGTTTTGCCTGTTAAATTTCCGGTATTAAAGGTTTTTTCCAGCATCGTACGGCACCTTTGGCGATATGGCTTGTCGGGTGGAACGGGCGAAGCGCCGATCACAACGAACGAAAGGAGAGGGGAATGAAGGGAAAGAATGGGATGGTGGTGTTGGGAGTGCTGATGGCGGTCTTCCTGGCGGGGACGATCGCCCAGGCGGCGGAACCGATCAAGATCGGGGCGATCCTGTCGGTGACCGGACCGGCGTCGTTCCTCGGAGCGCCCGAGGCGAAGACCCTCGAGATGCTCGTCGCGGAGACGAACAGGAAAGGGGGCGTCCTGGGGCACAAGGTCGAGCTGATCGTCAAGGATTCCGGCGCCAGCCCGGAGAAGGCCTTTTCCTTCGCCAAGCAACTGATCGAGGAAGACAAGGTGTTCGCGATCATCGGTCCCTCGACGAGCGGCGAGACGATGAAGATCAAGGGCGTCGCCGAGGCGGGGAAGACCATCCTCCTGTCGTGCGCCGCGGCCGAGGATATCGTCAACCCCGTGGCGAAGTGGGTGTTCAAGACGCCCCAGAAGGACAGTGACGCGGTCATCAAGATCTTCCAGCAGATGAAGAAGATGAAGATCTCCAGGATCGGCGTCCTTTCCGGCAACGACGGCTTCGGGAACGCCGGGAAGGGGCAGATCGAGAAGCTCGCGCCGCAGTACGGCATCACGATCGCCGCAAACGAGGTGTACGACGCCAAGGCGAGCGACCTGACGGCCGAGGTGACCAAGATCAAGGCCGCCAACGTCCAGGCGATCATCAACTGGTCGGTCGTGCCCGCGCAGGCGATCGTGATCAAGAACGCGCGCCAGATCGGCATCAAGGTGCCCATCTTCCAGAGCCACGGGTTCGGGAACATCAAGTACGTCCAGGCCGCGGGCCCGGCCGCGGAAGGGGTGCTGTTCCCGGCCGGCCGGCTCCTGGTCGTCGACGTGCTCCCGAAGGGCAACCCCCAGAAGGCGCTCCTCGTCAAGTACGCGAAGGATTACACGTCCACGTACAAGGAACAGCCGAGCACCTTCGGCGGTCACGCCTACGACGCCTACACCATCCTCCTGAAGGCGATCGAGCAGGCGAAGAGCACGGACAAGGAGGCGGTCCGCACCGCCATCGAGCACCTCAAGGGCTTCGTCGGGACCGGCGGCATCTTCAACTTCTCGCCGGCGGACCACAACGGCCTCAACGTCGACGCCTTCGAGATGCTGACCGTGAAGAAGGGGAAGTTCGCCATCCATTAATCTGGAACCGTCGGAAATCACGGGGGTCGAGATCGGGAGCACACGCGTCGGGCGCGTGCTCCCGATCGTTTGATGAAAGGACACGTACCTGGAATTCTTTTTCCAATACCTGGTCGCGGGAATCACGTACGGGACGATCTACGCGATCGTCGCCATCGGGTTCAACATCATCTACAACACGACCGGGATCATCAATTTCGCGCAGGGCGAGTTCGTCATGCTCGGCGGCATGACCGCCGTCACGCTGCATCATTTCATGCCCCTGCCGGTCGCCATCCTGGGCGCGGTCGTCCTCACGATGATCGTCGGCGCGGTCATCGAGATCGTCTTCATCCGCTGGCTTTACAAGCCTTCGGTGCTGCGGATGGTCATCATCACCATCGGCATCTCGATCCTGATCCGCGAAATCGCGCTGCACATCTGGGGGGAAAGCGTCCGGGCGCTCCCCTATTTCACCGGCTCGTCGGTCACCTCCATCAACATGGGCGGGGTCTACATCTCGTGGCAGGTCCTCTGGGTGGTCGGCATCGGCGCTCTCGCGGTCGCGGCGCTGACGGCGTTCTTCAACCTGACGATGCTGGGCCGGCAGATGCGCGCGTGCGCGGCGAACCGGGACGCGGCCCGCCTCTGCGGCATCGACGCGGGAAACATGGTCACCCTCTCGTTCATGCTCAGCGCCGCGATCGGCGCCATCGGCGGGTCCGTCGTCTGCCCGATCACCTACGTCCAGTACGACAGCGGGACGCAGCTCGCCATCAAAGGCTTCACCGTCGCCATCCTCGGGGGACTCGGGAACAGCACGGCCGCCGTCGGAGCGGGGATGATCTTGGGGATCCTCGAATCCTTCAGCATCTGGGTCCTGCCCACCGCGTACAAGGAGGCGATCTCGATCGCCATCCTGCTCGCGATCCTGTTCGTCAAGCCGAGCGGCATCTTCGGGAGCGCCGAGGCCGCCCGGCTCAAGGAATTCTGATGGCGCGGAGATACTTCCCTGTGGCCGCGTTCGCCGGCCTGATCGTCGCGATCCAGCTGACGACCCTCTTTACCGGCACCGACTATCACCTCACCCAGTTGACCATGACCGCGTACTATTCGCTGGTCATCGTCGGCCTCTGCATGCTCATCGGATACGCGGGGCAGATCTCGCTCGGCCATGCCGGGTTCTTCGCCATCGGCGGATACGTGACGGCGTTCCTGACGACCTGCGACCTCAAGTCCCACCACGGGGCCTTTGTCTCGCTGCTGGAGAAATCGGGGGCGCTGGTTTCCCGCCACGACGTTTACGGGGGCAGCCTCCTGACGGTTCACCCGTGGCTTGCCTGCGCGGGGGCGATCCTCCTGACGGTCATCGTCGCCTATCTTGTCGGGGGGCCGGTCCTGAAGCTCAAGGGGCATTACCTGGCCATGGCGACCCTCGGGATCGGCATCATCGTCTACCGCATCGTTTTGGGAACCGAATTCCTCGGCGCCGCGGACGGGATCTCCGAGGTCCCCGGGTTCCCCCTGCCGGGGGGGCTGGTCATCACCGGCGACGCCTCCTCGCGGATCTCCAACTATTACCTGGCGTGGGGGCTGGTGATCCTCGGAATGGCGCTCCTTCTGAACCTGATCCATTCCCGGGTCGGAAGGGCCCTCTCCGCGGTGCACGGCGCCGAGGATGCGGCGGGCGCGATGGGGATTCCGACGGCCCGATACAAGTTGAATACGTTCGTGTTGAGCGCGGTGTTCGCGGCCCTGGCCGGTGTCCTTCTCACCCATTACAACGGCGGCATCGGCCCGTCCGAGGCCGG
>JAMDCN010000150.1 GCA_023489025.1 Deltaproteobacteria bacterium
GCGTTTCATCTGATTTCCTTCCAGGCCAGGTTTTCGATTTCGCTGTCCTCGATCCGGATCCCGTGCCGATCGAGGAGCTCTCCGGTGCTCTTCCAGAACTGGGTGACGGCGATCTGGAAGTCGGACCGTGCGCCGGAGAGGGCCTCCCGGGCGGCGGTCAGGTCCGATTCCACCTGCAGGATGTCCTTCGTGGTGGCCAGCCCCACCTTGCCCCGCTTCACGTAGGAGTCGAAGCGCGCCTCCGCCAGGTCCACCCCGCGCTTTGCGACGCCGATCTGTTGTTCCCGGGTGTCCAGGTTGCGGATCGCGGATCGGACATCCAGGCCGGCGGACTCTTCCAGGCTTCGGATCTGCACACGGGACTGGCCGGCGAGAAGGCGGTTTTTCGCCAGGTCGGCCTCCGCGGCGTCGTTCCCCAGCGGGTAGGCCAGCTCGAGCCCGATCGACCATAAAGGGAACTTCCCGGTCCCCAAGTCGTCGACCGTGGTCCTGTAATCGGGTGCCAGCGCGGTAAGTCCCGCGCTCCCCTTGAGAGAGAGGGAGGGGAGAAGGAGGTTCCTGCCGACCTTTGCGCTGAACTCCCGGCTCTTCAGGTCGGTCCTCGCCTGTAGGAGGTCGGGCCGCATCGCGAGCGCGTTCCGGAGGGCATTCTCCTCCGACCGGTCGATCGCCGCTTCCGGGAAGTCCCGGGACAGCATCAGCTCCGTATGGGGCGGCAGGTGAAGCAGCACAAGGAGTTTGTCGGCCTCGTCCCGGGCGTTTTTTTCCGCATCCAGGAGATCTTTTTCCCGTTGGGCGACTCCGAGCTGGGAGTCCAGCAGTTCGACGGCCGCCAGAACGCCCGCGCGGACCCGGGCCTCGTTGCCAGCGTGGATTTCCCGCGCCAAGGCAAGGGAAACCTTGCGCGTCTGCAGGTTCTCCCGCGCCTTGATCACCGAGAAGTACTCGTCCCGCGTATTGCCGGCAACGGCCTGGGCCTGCACGCGCCAGTTGGCCAGCGCCGATTCCGTCGCGAAGGCGGCCACCGTGATTCCCCGTTCCGTGACTTCCCGGCCGAGTCCCTGGAGCAGCGGCTGCGAGAAGGAGAGCGTGAGGTTCGGCTGCGTGTACCGGGATAGGGGAGCCCCCAGGTTGTCCTGCCTCCAGAGGTTGGTGAAGGACGCGGTCGCCGTCGCGCCGGTGGGGAGGAGAACGTCCGTGGAGACGTTGGCGTCGAAGAACCGCACTCGGGTGGCGGAGGAGGAAAACGGGAACGTCTGGGAAGCGGGGGAGTTCGCCCCGCGGTGGTCGAGCAGGATGTCGAGGCGCGGGTTGTAGATCGCGCGTGCCCGCCTCACGTCGGTCCGCGAGATCGCCGGGTTGAACGTCAGCGCACGCAGCGAGAGGTTGTTCTCCATCGACATCCGGACCGCGTCGTTAAGAGAGAGGGGGAGGTCCGCCGCGAGGGAGGGAAGGGATCCCGCCAGCAATGCGACGGCGAGGAACAGTCGAAAAATTGGCAACGTAAGCGCCTCCCCGGCTTCCCGGATGATCCGGCCAAATTTATACATTTTATTCACAAGCGCACTTCGAGTACAGAGGGGGAAACGTTTTCGGCTCCCGCTTTAAAGAAACCCGGGAGTGGCGTAGAATGTTTCGTCAAAACGGAATCAAACGGAGGAGGCGTTGAGGAAAATCATCGCGTTTTCGGCCATTTTATTATTATCCTGCGGATTTGCCTTTGCCGCGGATCCAGTCAAAAAAGGAGGGAACCCGGTGGTTCTTCTGGAAACCAGCATGGGGAACATCAAGGTGGAGCTGTCCCCGGACAAGGCGCCGATCAGCGTCGAGAACTTTCTCCAATATGTGAAGGAAGGGCATTACGATGGCCTCATTTTCCATCGCGTCATCCGCGGTTTCATGATCCAGGGCGGCGGGTTCGGCAAAGACATGAAGGAGAAGAGACCGGCCCACCCTCCGATCAGGAACGAAGCGGGCAACGGGCTTAAGAACGACCGTGGCACGATCGCTATGGCGCGGACCGGCGTGGTCGATTCGGCGACGGCACAGTTCTTCATCAATGTCGTGAACAACGATTTCCTGAATCATGCGAACGAAACACCCCAGGGGTTCGGATACGCCGTGTTCGGAAAGGTGATCGAAGGGATGGACGTCGTCGACAAGATCCGGAACGTTTCCACCGGAAACGCCGGGAGGTTCCAGGATGTCCCCAAGGACCCCGTTGCGATTCTGAAAGCTTCGGTGGTCGGAGAATGACCATGGTTCACCGCCGGTAAACGGAAACGCCCGGCCGGACCGAACCCGGCCGGGCGTTTCATTGCGCATAAATCCCACTCCCGTCTCTTCCCGGCAGAGTTCGCTTTTGAAAAGTTGATTTCAAAAGTGAAATATACATCCCGGTTCCTATTTATCATGAATATTATCAGGAATAAATGAATCCTGTTATCTCCTTGTAAATCAATCTGATACCTCTGTTTATCTGAAATTAAAACGCAACCATTGGCTTTGGCACAAGCTGTGAACACAAATTGGGAGAATGGAGGTTTCTCAACCTGTGGAACAGGAGGGAAAGGGAAAACAAAATGACATTCAGCTGGTTTCGTCTTCCAATTGTCCTGGCGATCCTGATGGGTTTTCTTTTGATCGGATGCGGCGGCGGCGGCGAGGGGACACAGTCCCAGTCCACGAGTACCGGCACGAATACCCAGACGCTGATGTGGGACCCGCCCCAAACCTATATGGATAACACCACAATGGATCCGTACGTGGAACTCGATTATTACGAATTTTATGTAAGCAGCGATCCGAATTTCACCGACAACGAGACGCCGGTCGCACAGGTGGCCGCGGTGACGAACGTGCTGTTGCCGGACGGGAAATCCTATCGCCAGGAGCTGACGAGCGAATTTGCATTGAGCAATCTCCTCCCGTTTACCGAGCCCAAGGCGGTCTATTACATCAGCATCCGATCGGTCGCCATCGGCGGGCTCAAGTCGAGTTTCTCGGCGCCGATTGTGTGGAATCTAACCTGATGTAGCAACCCGAAATGGAGACTTCGATGAAAGCGACACGCAATATCCCGTTGATTGCCTTCGCACTGATCATCGTCGTCTGCACAACTGCCGCGCAAGCGGAAACGCTCTCCTGGAACGCCGTTACCACGTATACGGACGGATCCGCCATCGGCGCTTCGGTGACGTATACGCCGGTCTGGTCGACGAGTTCGAATCTTGCCTCTCCGGCGACGTTGGCTTCTTCCATCTCCGGGACATCGACAACCTTCAACATAACGACCGCCGCGATGCCGCGAGGCAGCACGATTTATTTGGCCGTCAAGGCAACCGTGAGCGGGGTGGATTCGGCGTTTTCATCGCCCTTGTCATGGCATGTGCCCAGCGTTTCCCCTTCGTCCCCCGCCAATTTGAGGCTTCAGTGATTTAGCGGAAAATGGAAACGCCCGGCCGGTGGGGACCGGCCGGGCGCATCGGCGCGCCGGTGTCTGTGGGGGTGCGCTCCGGCAGGGCCGGAGGAGGGGGGACCCCCGCCCGTTGCGGCTTCAGCGCGCGCCTAGAAACGTTTCCGTCTCGTCGATGTGGTGCGCCACCGGGATTCTTTCCGGCTTCACCAGCATGACGGGGCGCTTGGTGGTGAGCATCACCTTCTCGGCGACGCTTCCCATGAGCGCCTTGGACAGGCCCGTGCGTCCGTGCGTGCTCATGACGAGGATGTCGACGTCCTCATCGTGCGCAAATCCGAGGATCGCGCCATCCGCGGCGCCCTCCAGGATCACGGTTCGCACCTTGATTCCTTCCTTGCCCACTCGATAGGCGATCATATTGAGGTAGGCCTTCGCCTGGGCGGCGACTTCCTGGATCGACTTTTCCTCTTCCGACCGTCCGGCCTCCGGTACCTTGGACAGGGGAACCTGAACGACCTCGAGCAGGATGAGTTCCGCGCCCGTCCCCCGGGCGATCTCGGCTGCGTGGCTGATGGCGCGTTCCGCAAGGGCGGAGCCGTCGAGCGGGACCAGGATTTTCTTGTACATTTCCCCTCCCTCCTTTTCCGGTTGCCGGATGCGCGTTGAAGGGCGGACTACTGTATACAGTATACAAAAATCAGGAATCGTGTCAACCGGAACTTCCCGCCAGGCTTTCCTTCCCCCCGATCTCCCCGGGGGGTACAATGCACGGTGGACTCAAAGAAAAATCAGGGAATTCCGGTGAGGAAAGGGCTGGCCTACACGGTTCCGCGAACGCTGGAAGGTTGTCGGCTGGACCGGTTTCTGCGGGAAGCGATGCCCGATTTGCCGGCGAAAAGCGTCCGGTTCGCGATCGAAGCCGGGGACGTCATCGTGGGTCGTGAAGAGGGGAAGAAGGGGCGTCCGCTCCGGGCCGGGGACGAGGTCGTCGTCCGGAAGATCGCGGAACGGGAGGACTGGCTTCCCGTTCCGGGAAACCTCCCGGGTGCCTCCGTCCTTTACGCCGACGCCGATGTCGCGGTGCTCGGGAAACCCGCGGATTCGCACACCGAGCCGCAGCGTCCGATGGAGAAGGGGACCCTTGCCGGGTTTCTCCGATTCCACTATCCGGGCGTGGCGGATATATCGAGGGAGCCGGGCCTCACGCTCCTTACGCGCCTCGACTACGCCACGAGCGGGGCGGTGCCGGCGGCGCTCACGCCGGACGCGTTCGCGTTCCTCGCAAGGGAGAGGGAGAAGGGGAGGATCGTAAAAACGTACGCCTGCCTTGTGGAAGGACGTCTGGAAAAGGAGATGTCGCTGTCCTACCTGCTGGAGACGGCGGGAGGGGAGAAGGTCAAGGTCCGGAAAGAACGGGGCGAGGAAAACCCCCTCCACTGGACGGCCGTGTCGCCGGTGCGCCGGGCGGGTGAACGCACCCTCGTTCGCGCGGTCATTTCCAAAGGGAAGCGCCACCAGATACGGGCGCACCTGGCGGCTGCGGGATTTCCGATCGTGGGGGACAGGCGTTATGGCGCGGTCCCACCGGAGGGGCAGGGGAAATGCCGGTTGATGCTGCACGCGGAGGAAGTCCGGTTCTCCCACCCGGCGACCGGAGAGCTTCTCCGGGTGGTTGCTCCCCTGCCGGCGGAATTCGAGGCTATTTGAGGAGTTCGAGGCGGGATTCGAGATCCTCCAGCTTCCGCCGGTCCTCGGGGAGCTCCGCCTGGTATTTCCTGTACAGCTCCAGGTCGCCGGGGTCGACGACGCGGCTGCGGTACGGATTCAGGGCCAGGTTCTGCCGGTCCTCGACGAACCGGATCAGTCGTTCCTTCGCGGCGATCTTGGCTTTCATCTGCTCCGCCTCGGAGGCCAGCGATTCCTTTTCACGGGCCGCCGCTGCGGCCTGGTCTTCCCGGGAGGGAGCGCCGGCCGGCGCCGGCCGGGTTTGCCCGGCGCCCTGGTCCCGCGGAACGGAAGGGGTCGGTTCCGCCGCGCGGGGAGCCTCGCGGATCACCATCGTCGCCTTGCCGCGGAACGCGGCGGGAACATTCGAGAGATCGTCGGTGAAATGGATTGCGCCGGTCTCGTCTTCCCATTTGTAGATATCGGCCCGGGAGTCGGCGGCGAACAGCATCAACAGGGCCATGACGGCGAACGCGGGGCGTTTCATTTGTAAAGGTACACCGTCAGGATGATGGCGATCGAGCCCGCCAGGAGAAACGCAACAGGTATCAGTACCGACGCATCCATGCTTTTCTGATAGTACAATAGGGAATCCGGTGAAATCAACGGAGGGGCGGTTGCGCGGAGAGGGCCCGGCAAAGACGCTCTGGCTTGTTTTCCTGTGTCTGTTCTGCTGGCCGTTTCTCGGAGCGGCCGACAGGGCGGTCTCCGTCCTGGGGATCCCTTCCCTCCTGGTCTACCTTTTCCTGGGGTGGGCGGTCCTGGTCGCCGCCCTTGCCGTCATCAGCCGGAAGCTGGAGGACTAAACGGGATGCCCCTCCCCCTGTTCTCCGGACCCGCCGTGCTGGCCCTGATCACGGTCTACCTGCTCGCCCTCTTCGGGATCGGGTACCTCGGGGAACGTCGGTTCGACGCCATCCGGGCCCGCGGGCTGGACCGGTACATCTACGTCTTCGCCGCCGGGGTGTACTGTACTTCCTGGACCTTTTACGGATGCATCGGAAACGCCGCCGAGTACGGCGCTTCGTTCCTCGGACTGTTCCTCGGCCCTTCCATCTTCGCGCTGGGCTGGTGGTTCTTCCTTCGCAAACTGGTGAGGGTCTGCCGCGCGCACAACATCACCTCCGTGCCGGATTTCCTGAGCGTCCGGTACGGCGGACATTCGTGGATCGGCCCGCTGGCCACCTTGCTCCTCGTCGTGGGGAGCGTGCCGTACATCTCCTTGCAGCTGCGCGCGGTGTCGATCTCGTTCGACCTCATCGCGGGGCCGCCGGCAGGGCAGGGGGCCTTCGTGGAGCCGATGCTCCTGGTCTCTCTTTTCCTGGGGGCGTTCGCCCTCGTCTTCGGAAGCCGGTACCTCGATTTCACCAAGCCCCAGGGGGGGCTGCTCACGGCGGTGGCGGTGGAGTCCGCGGTCAAGATCGTGATCTTCGTCGCGGCGGGGCTGTTCGTCTGCTATGGCGTCTTCGACGGGATGGGGGACATCTACGGGCGGATTCTCTCCCACCCGGAATGGCGGCGCCTTGCCACGCTCAAGGACTCCCCCGGCAACGGATACTCGCGATGGCTGGCGTACATGGTCATCGCCGTGTTCGACGTCGTCCTGCTCCCGCGCCAGTTCCACATCTTCGTCGTGCAGAACGGGGACGAAAAGCACATCAAGACGGCGATGTGGCTGTTTCCCCTCTATCTTTTCGCGATCAACCTGTTCGTCATTCCGATCGCCTTCGGGGGGCTCCTGCTGGGGCTGCCGGCGTCCGCGGGGGACAAGTACATCCTGTCCATCCCGATGCTCGCCGGCCGGAAGACGTTAAGCCTCCTGGTTTTCCTGGGTGGATTCTCGGCGGCCACCGCCATGGTGGTGGTTTCCTCCGTCGCGCTCGGGAAGATGGTGGCCAACAACCTCGTGATCCCCACGATCCTCCGGATGCGGAGGGGATTCCACGCCTACGGGTACCTCCTTGCCGCCGCCCGCGCCTCGATGCTGGTCGTCATTGCCCTGGGATATCTCTACGCGACGCTCATGTCCCGCAACATGGTGCTCATGGAAATCGGGATCATCTCCTTTGTCGCGGTCGCGCAATTCGGGCCGGCGGTCTTCGGGGGGCTCTACTGGAGCCGCGCCAGCACGCGGGGCGCCATGCTGGGGATCTCTCTGGGATTCGCCGCCTGGTTCTATACCCTCGTACTCCCCGCAATGGTCAAGGCCGGCTTCGTGGGGGGGGACATCCTTGCCCACGGCCCCTTTGGAATCGCGGCGCTCATGCCTACCCGCCTGCTGGGAATGGGGGCCGTCGACCCGGTCGGAAACGCGGTCTTCTGGAGCCTGTTCCTGAATGGCTTCGGGTTCGTCGCGGGATCCTACCTGTCCGAGCCGTCGAGGGAGGAGGCGCGGCGGTTCGAGAGCATTCACGCGTCGGCGCCGGGCCGCCCCCGGGTGCCGGAGAATATCCTCGCCGCTTCGGAAGCCGGTGCCCACTACCTGTCCCTGGAGGAGGTCGAGGAGGTGGTCACGCGGTACGCCGGCCACGAAAAGGAAAAGGAGATCGGGGAGGTCGTCCGGGAAATCCGCGAGATCAAGAAGCGCGGGGAGACCCGCGAGGCGGTGATCCGCCAGATGGACCTTCCCCAGCGGCTGG
>JAMDCN010000046.1 GCA_023489025.1 Deltaproteobacteria bacterium
GGAGGCCTTCCCCTGAACGGGCGTCTGAGGCTCCCGAAGCCAGGGAGGGCGGGAGGGAGCCGAGGCGCAGCGATGACGGCCATGGACGGCCGTCAAGCGTTAGTGAAGGGGAACGGCCTCCGAGGAAGAGGAGCCCCCCCGACGGTCCAACGATGGGCGAGGAAGGGTGATCCCATGGAAGGGAAGGCAGTACGCAAGCACCCATTTCCGGTTGACGCCTTCCCGTTTCCTGTGATAAATATTCGGCGTTTATCCTCATGACCGATCGACAGGACCGAAAGGCGTTCTTCCGGGAACTGGGCAAGTACAGCGCCCTCGGACTCGAGATGGCCCTGTCGGTCGTGATCGGCATGGCGATCGGGTACTATCTCGACCGATGGCTCGGGACCGGGCCGTGGTTGATGGTCGTCTGGATCGGCCTCGGGTTCGCCGCCGGGGTGCGCAGCCTCTACCGCGCCGCCGTGCGGTCCGGGAAAGACCTGGAGCGGGACGAGGAGCGGCGGAGGAAGCCCGGTGGTCCGTGACACCCCCGACCGGTTGTCGCTGCGGTCGCTGACGAACCGGATCTTCCTATCGGCGGGTCTGATCCTGGGGGGGATCGGGATCGCGGTCGCGGCGGGAGCGGCGAGCGTATCGTTGCTTCCCGGAGCGGTGGTCGGCGCCGGCATCGCGTGCGGGAACTTCTTTCTTATAAGGAAGATCCTGGAGAAGGCGTTCACAGGCGGCGGGACAGTCACCAAGGGGTTCGTCGTCCGGTACGCGCTGAAGTTCCTCGGGCTTATCGGGGTGGTCTACCTCGTCGTCCGGTACGGAGGGTTCGACCTGTTGGGGTTTCTGCTCGGGCTCTCCTCGCTCTTCCTCGGAGTCCTCCTCGAGGCGCTGGCGAGGTCGTTCGAGCCAAACACGTGATCGTTTCGCAATCGACGGGGGTAGGCACGATGCGGAAAGCATTTCTCGGACTTCTGGCCGTCGCGGCGCTGCCGACGGCGGCACTGGCGGCGGAGGGGCACGGGTTCTCCTGGTTCATGATGCTGCCCGGAGGGAAGCACCTCTTCTACATGTACGGGGCCCTCTTCATCGCCGTGTTCCTTATAGTCGCGTCGGCCGTGGTCGTAGGCGGCAAGAAGACGGAAGAGATGGTGATCCCCGACCCCCGGTTCACGCTGCGCAACCTCTTCGAGCTGATCCTGGGGTTCCTCCAGCAATTGGCCGAGGACATCATCGGGCGCCACTACAGGAAGTACCTCCCGCTCCTGGGGAGCTGCTTCCTGTTCATCCTGTTCATGAACCTCATCGGGCTCATCCCCGGGTTCCTCCCGCCCACGCAGAAGATGAACATCACCCTCGGCCTCGCGCTCATCATCTTCCTGTCGACCCACTACTTCGGGTTGCGTGAGAACGGGATCGCCTACCTCAAGCATTTCATCGGCCCCGTGTGGTGGATGGCGCCGATCATGCTGCCGATCGAGATCATCTCCCACCTGGCGCGGCCGATGTCGCTCTCCCTGCGTCTCTTCGGCAACATCACGGGCGACCACGCGGTGGTGGCCGGGTTCATGGCGCTCATACCCATCGTCGTTCCTTCGGTCTTCATGGGGCTGGGCCTTTTCGTGTCGTTCATGCAGGCGTTCATCTTCACCGTGCTCTCGATGATATACATCTCGGGGGCCGTGACGCACGCGGAGGAGCATTGATCCGGGGGAAGCTCACCGGTCGATGATACAGGCACCACCCCGGCCGCCGGGCGGAACCGGCTCCCGGGAACATCCTGAAAGGGGGAACACCCAATGTTCCGCAGGTTCACCTTCTCTTTCCTCGTCGCTCTGCTCTTCGTGGCAGTGGCGTCGGTGGCTATGGCGGCGGAAGGCGCTCCCGCCGCGGGCGGCGACTCCAACGTGAAGGCCGTCATCGCTCTGGCGGCAGGGTTCGGCATCGCGATCGCGGCGTTCGGCGGCGCGATGGGCCAGGGCAAAGCCATCGCAGCCGGGCTGGAGGGGATCGCGCGCAACCCTTCCGCCCAGAACAAGATCTTCATCCCGATGATCGTCGGCCTCGCGCTGATCGAGTCCCTCGTCATCTACGCGCTGGTCATCGCGTTCGTCCTCGTCGGGAAGCTCTGACGCCTCCGGCGCACGGCGAAAACGGATCCGCGAAAAGGGCTCCTCAAGGAGCCCTTTTTCGTTGGGAGGAAAATTCGTCGCCGGTCTTGCCCGCGGGCGTTCGCGCGACTAGAATGAGACCCTCGCCCGCCGCGCGCGGGCAACTTTTACGAACGCCGGAAAGGTGTTCTCCGATGAAGATCGACCCGCACGTGTTCCACGCGAAGTTCCCCCACCACTGCGCGCTCGACCGGTGCAAGAGCCGCTGCTGCCGGCACGGCGTCTGGGCCGACATCGAGGAGCGTGAGGCGATCCTGAGGCACGCGGACCTCTTCCTCCCCTACGTCCGGCCGGAGGCGAGGGACCCCTCCCTCTGGTTCGGCGAGACGGCGGAGGATTCCGACTGCCCGAGCGGCATGGCGGTCGAGACGAACGTGGCCGGCGACGCGTGCGTCTTCTTCCACCCGGCCCACGGCTGCTCCCTGCAGAAGGCGGCGATCGCGGGGGGAAGGGACGAATGGGAGTTCAAGCCGCGGTTCTGCATCATGTTCCCACTCGTGGTCTCGGAGGGTGTGCTGACCGTCGACGAGGAGATGGACGAGGTGTGGTGCCTGAAGGACGAGAACCGGACCCACCCGATCCTCGACGCGGTGGGAAAGGAAGTGGACCACCTCTTCCCCGAGGAAATAGCGCGCAAACTGCACGGCGGCAACGGAAACGGCGCGAAGAATCCGTCCGCGGCATGACCGGTTCCGCCCGGCGGATCAGTTGAAGGTCTGATCCTTCGGCTCGGTCACGCGCATTTCCGGTAGTTGTCCGATCCCATCACGCCCTGATCGTCTGTTCAAGCGGTCTTCCTGTGAATTCCGTTTCCGCAGGCGCATCAACGCTCTTCCACGCCTCGATTCGGTGGAACGCCTCCACGACCTTCGGATCGAATTGCGTTCCTGAATTTTCCAGGGTATACGCGAGGACCTTCTCCCGCGACCAGCCGGGACGGTACGGGCGATCCGAAACCAGCGCGTCGACGACGTCCGCCACGGCGAGAATGCGCGCATGCAGGGAAATGGACTCCCCCGACAGGCCGTTCGGATATCCTTTCCCGTCGAACCGTTCGTGGTGCTGGGACACGATGGGGATGATGTTCTGGAGATTCGGGATCGGATCGAGAATCTCCGCTCCCTTGGAGGGGTGTCTTTTTACAACGGCAAACTCCTCCTCCGTCAGCTTCCCCGGCTTGTCGAGGATCGAGGGAGGAACGCCGATCTTGCCGATGTCGTGAAGCAGCCCGCCGCGGTGCAACCGGTCGATTTCGTACGGGGGCAACCCCAGTTTCCGGCCGATATCCATGGCAAGGTCGGTCACCCGTTCGGAGTGGCCCGCCGTCCAGTGGGAATTGGTGTCCACGGTACGGGCGAGGGCGGCCAGGGTTCCAATGTCGTTCTGGGCGAGTTCCTCGATCAGCCGGGCCTGGGTCCGAAATTCGCGGCCGAGTTGGTCCGCCATGGTGTTGAAAGACCGGGCCAGATCCTCGAACTCGTCCCCGCTCCCGATCTCGACGCGGCTGTCGAAATCCCCCCCGCTGATGCGCCGGGTCCCCTCTTTCAACACGGCGAGGGGGGCGACGCTTCTGCGGATCAGCACGTGGGCGAAAAGGACGGAGATCAGCACGACGAGGGCGACGGACAGGAAAAGAGCCCACGTGAAGTGTCTCGCAGCAGCGAACGCTTCCGATCGGGACTGGCCGACCACCACGATCCAGTCGTCGGAGAGGAAAGTCGGTTTCAGGAAAATCGCCGAAAAATCGACCAGCAGGGTCCCGGACCCCTGTCCCCATTCGAAGTTTCCGGCGGGTTCCTTGCGCCGCTCCTGTTCGACCCGACCGAAGACCGCAACAGGCAGGGGCCGGGTCTGGAAAAGGATCGCTCCGTCCGGGGACAGGACGGCGATCTCCGTCACCGGCGGAGCCGCGTTCCGCACGCGTTCCCAGAGATAGTCCGGGTTCACCTCGCAGACCAGCAGTTCCCGTTCCGGGGCTTTTCCCCGAATCGCGTGGGCCAGAAAGAGGCGGGTGGACCCGCCGGGGTTCCGTTGCAGGTAGAGCAGACCGTGGCTGGAAGCCAGGTGCCTCCGTGCGGCGTCGGTCCGCGGAGGAAGCGGGCCGGGGTTCCCGAACAACGCTTCCGCCCGGGAGCCATCGCGCAGGATCGTCGCGCCGAGGAGAGGCCGGTCATGGAACAACCAGCCCCAATCCGACGATCGACGGAGGGAGGGAGTCGTCCCGTCCCCCAGGATGCCGGCGAGTAATCCCACCTCGGTTTCGATGGAAGAAAACCCGCCGTGGATCGACATGCCGATCTCCCGGCTCTGAAGCCGCATACGCCGCATGGTTTCCTGGTCGAACTTCTCCTCCACCTGCCGGAGCGAAATGTAGCCGAAGAGGGCTCCGGGCGCCACGATGCAAAGGGCGAAGAGGAGGATGATCCGGCGTCCGAAGGAGGAGCGGAGATGGGTAAAAACCGAAGGCACGGGGACTAACCCGGATCGTACGTCGATGCTTTGCCGATGAAGGCCCCGTCGTTGGCGCGGATGATGTCGTCCCGGCTTTGCCCGCCCGTAAGAGGTTTGACGCTCTGCCCATCGGGACCCATGCTGTACAGGTCGAAGTCCGAGTTGATCGGGTGCAGGTTGTGATCCTTGCGCGCGCCATTCATGTAACCATGGTCTCCGAGGTGCCCGTAGATCGGTAAATACTGGTACGGGTTCCCCCATGGGTCGACGAGCGGCAGGATGTCAACGAAGAAGGACAGGTCGGGCGGCAAAGCGTCGGGGTTTTCCGCCATGATCGCCTTGAGCTTCAATGAAATGACGTTGATGTCGGTGATGGCGGCGGTTTCCTTGGCTTTCTCGATATATTCCTGGTAGGAAGGGATGGCGATCGTCGCAATGATCCCCAGGATGGCGACGGCGATCAGCAGCTCGACGAGAGTGAATCCTCCTGCCCTCCGGGGAGCGCTGCCCGGTTCAGGGATGCTGCCGTGCAAAGCCACGGCAGGAAGGATGGCCGACCTTTCCTCCACGATGACGTATCCTCCATTCGCTCCGGAATAAAACGAAATGCCCCGGCTTCCCAAATGCCTCTCTCTGTACTTATCGGCGACAGGCCGGAAAACTTCATGCCCATTTCAGTACCCGGCGCAGGAAGTGCCCGGTGAAGGAGCGCGGGTTTCCCGCCACCTCCTCGGGGGTGCCGAACGCGACGATCTCTCCGCCGGCGTCGCCCCCTTCCGGCCCCAGGTCGATGATGTGGTCCGCCGACTTGATGACGTCGAGGTTGTGCTCGATGATGATCACCGTGTTCCCCGCGTCCGCGAACAGGTGGAGGACCGAGAGGAGCTTCGAGATGTCGTCGAAGTGGAGCCCCGTCGTCGGCTCGTCGAGCAGGTAGACCGTCTTCCCCGTCGCCCGGCGCGACAGCTCCCGCGCGAGCTTCACCCGCTGCGCCTCCCCGCCGGAGAGCGTCGTGGCCGACTGCCCCAGCCGGATGTACCCCAGCCCCACGCGCGACAGCGTCTCCAGCTTGTGCCGGATCGGCGGGATGGGGGAAAGGAACGCCAGCGCCTGGTCCACCGTCATCTCGAGGACGTCGGCGACGCTCTTCCCCTTGTAGGCGACCTCGAGCGTCTCCCGGTTGTACCGCCGACCCCGGCACTCCTCGCACGTGACGTAGACGTCCGGCATGAAGTGCATCTCGATCTTTATGATCCCGTCCCCCTCGCACGCCTCGCACCGCCCTCCCTTCACGTTGAAGGAGTAGCGGCCGGGCCGGTACCCGCGGGATTTGCTCTCGGGGAGCATCGCGAACAGGTCCCGGATCGGCGTGAAGACGCCGGAGTAGGTCGCCGGGTTCGAGCGCGGGGTGCGCCCGATGGGGGACTGGTCGATGTGGATCACCTTGTCCACGTGTTCCAGCCCCGACAGCGCCCGGTGCTCTCCGGGCCGCTCCCTTCCGCCGGTGAGCTTCTGGGCGAGCGCCTTGTAGAGGGTGTCGAGGATCAGCGTCGACTTCCCGGAGCCCGAGACGCCGGTGACGCACGTGATGACCCCCAGCGGGATCGTCACGTCGATCCCCTTCAGGTTGTTCGCCCGGCACCCCTCGAGCCGCAGCGCGTGCCCGTTGAAGCGCCTCCGCTCCCGCGGCACGGGGATCTCTTTCTTCCCCGCGAGGTATTGCCCGGTGAGCGACGCCTCGCACCGGACGATCTCCTCCGGGGGGCCCGCCGCCACCACGTGCCCGCCGTGCTCCCCCGCGCCGGGTCCCATGTCGATCACGTGGTCCGCCGTGCGGATCGTCTCCTCGTCGTGCTCGACGACCAGCACCGTGTTCCCCAGGTCGCGCAGACGGGTCAGCGTGGACAGGAGCCGCCGGTTGTCCCGCTGGTGCAGCCCGATGGACGGTTCGTCGAGGATGTAGAGGACGCCCATCAGCGACGCGCCGATCTGCGTGGCGAGCCGGATCCGCTGCCCCTCGCCGCCGGAAAGGGTCGCCGAGGACCGGGACAGCGTGAGGTAGGAGAGCCCGACGTTCGCGAGGAAGGTGAGGCGCGACCGGACCTCCTTCAGGATCCGGGAAGCGATCTCCTCCTCGCGGGACGACAGCGGCAGGTCTCGAAAGAAGGCGAGCGCCTCCTCGACCGGCAGGGCGGTCACGCCGTCTATCCCCTTCCCCCCGACCGTGACGCACAACGCCTCTTTCTTCAAACGCGCGCCGCCGCACTCCCGGCACGGCCGGTTGTTCATGTATCGGGAGAGCTCTTCCCGCACGTCTTCGGAGTCGGTCTCCCGGAAGCGCCGCTCGAGGTTGTTCACCACCCCTTCGAACGGCTTGGTGAAGGAGAATCGCCGGTCCCCTTCCTCGAGGGCGAACCGGATCGACTCCCCGGCCGATCCGAAGAGGACGAGGCGTCGAATAAGCGAAGGGAGCTTTCCGAACGGCACGTCCAGGGAAAACCGGTAGTGGGACGCCAGGGAGTCGAGTGTCTGACGGTAGAAGATCTGGGTGCGGCGGCTCCACGGGTCGATCGCCCCCTGCCTGATCGACTTCCCCGGGTCGGGGATGACCAGGTCGGGGTCGAAGTAGATCGTCGACCCGAGCCCGTCGCACTCGGGGCACGCGCCGTGCGGACTGTTGAAGGAGAACAGGCGCGGGGCGACCTCGGGGAGGCTCACGCCGCAGTCGGGGCAGGCGAACTTCTCGCTGCTGATCGTACCGTTCCCCTGCGCGTCCACCACGCGCACCAGCCCCTCCGACAGCTTGAGGCACAATGCCACGGAGTCGGCCAGCCGGCCGCGCGACCCTTCCGAGACCTTCAGCCGGTCCACGACGACGTCGATGTCGTGCTTGCGCTGCTTGTCGAGGACGATCGGCTCCGCGGGATCCCTCGTCTCTCCGTCCACCACCACGCGGGAGAAGCCGTCGCGGGAGAGCTTCGCCAGCTCCTTGCGGTACTCCCCCTTGCGCCCCCGGACGATCGGCGCCCACAGCTGGACGCGCGCCCCGTCCCC
>JAMDCN010000104.1:0-4971 GCA_023489025.1 Deltaproteobacteria bacterium
CGCCAATGGGCAGATTATCTCCTTCGGGATGATCAATCCGGATATGGGCACGGGGAAGGCGACTCCAGCGAACACCCCTACGTTGATGATGGGCTGGGGGGTTAACAACATGATCCCGCCTTCGATTGCGGGGAACGCCTTCTCCATGAATAACGTGAAGGGGACGACGTGGGGTTACAACACCATGATGACTTCGGGGACGATGGGGTGGGAACACGGGACCCTCTCGTTCGACAACAACGGACTGGGTCACATGACCGGAATCGTCCGGAACGGAACCTCCTTGCCTGACAGAAGTCAGATTCCCTACACCATGTCCATGTCCGGGATGCTCTTTCATCCCGGCGATAACACCTTCCACAGCGTTATATCGAGGGACTTGAGCGTGATGGTGGCAACGTTCACGGACGGTACCGGTGGCCCTGCCATGATGATCGGCCAGAAGCGGGGAGGGACGTTCGCAACAGACGGGTCGAACATGACCGGGACGTGGCGGTTCCAGCGGTTCACAGCTGGGAACGACAACATCACTTCCGGGTGGGCCTACGGGACCATGCAATTCCAATTTGGCAGCGCCAGCATCACCTCCATGACCACGAGTGCCGGCTCAGGCGCTTCCGGGAATTTCGCGTTTTCAATGGATGCGAACGGGATCATGACCCAGGCAGGGAACGCCTCGTTCTATGGCGTCATGTCGATGGACAGATCCATGATCGTTGCGACGGATACGTATGGTGGGAATCCGGAACTCTGGGTCCTGATGAGAGACACAGGGGGCACGTACTACACAGCGGATATGATGGGCGACTGGGTGATGCACGCTGTTTCCTCGGGCAATCCGGGTTCCCGGGGGTGGACGTACGGACACTCGGTGATCGACGCCTCCGGGAACGCTACGTTCCCCTGGATGATGGGCTACGCGGGGCCGATTTCCTCTTCCCAGATGACGTTCATGATGAACGGCGGATGGATGACCACGAGCGGCACCGGAGGGGGGACGGGTGGAGGCATGATGGGTGGAGGCATGATGGGCGGAGGATGGACGGGCGGCGGTATGATGGGCGGAGGATGGGAGACCTCCTCATTCCACGGGTTTATGAACGGTGCGCGTAACATCATGGTCTCGACCTATTCAGATGGAAGCGGAGGGTATCCTTTCTCGATCCAGGTAAAGTAACCCCGTCGAAACGGTCTGGCTGAATGTCACGAAAAACCGGGAGGCGGAACGGATACCGCCTCCCGGTTTTGTTCTGTTCGATTCACCACGAACCGTTATAGCCATGCCATTGCCTTGAGCTGGGAGGTGTTCCGCCGGGGGAAGCCCCGTGTGCAGTTGGAGAATTTTACGGGGAGCAGGTCAGTCCTCCTGATGTGGGTCAGCATCGAACGTTGACCTAAATCGGTTCAAACTTGGATGCGGATGCACAGCTGGAGGGATATACTCCTTCGGGAAAGGACGCCATGGACAAGCTGACGGGGAAACCGGCCGTCCCGTTCGAACTTCGGGACAGTGGCGGTCGAATTCATGTTCTCTCGGACTACGGCGGGAGCTGGCTGCTGTTGGTGTTTCACCGCCACCTCGGCTGACTGCCCTGCCGGGCGCACATCACGCAGTTGCGTGATCATGAAAATGAATTTGCCAGACGGAACGTGAAAATCGCTGTGGTCACGTTTGAGGACGGTTTCCTTGCCCGCAGTTATGTCGCCGAAACTTCCTTGACCTGGCCGCTTCTGGTCGATGACACCCGCGAAACCTACAGGAAATACGGGATGCTCTCCGCGTCCTTCTGGGACGTTTGGGGGCCGAAAACATGGTGGGTTTATCTGAAGCTGGTAATGAAGGGAGAGCGGTTGCGGAAGTCGGAAGGGGACATTTGCCAGCGGGGCGGAGATGTTCTCATCGATCCGAACGGAATCGTTTGCCTGCATCATATCGGCGCCGGCCCGGCGGATCGTCCGGCCGTCGAAACGATATTGGATAAGGTCCATTCTGCCTGACGGCATGATCTTGTAAGTCCCCCCAACCCCCTGTTTCCGAAGGCGACGGGTTCGATGCGATGCCATCGAGCGAAAACGTGCCACGATTCACGATCGACGAACCGGCGCCACCCCTGAACCCGTAGTAAAAGCATTTTTCCCTCCCAATCCACTGGCAGGTAACTCGCGAAATATTACTTGACTTAATCTATAGATAAGATAGTGTATCGCCCCAGGCACGAATCGGAAGAGGTGCCGAAAGGAGATTTGATATGAATATGAACCACATCCGCACCTTCCTTGCCCTCCTGCCCGCTCTCGCCTTTCTGGTTTCGGTCGCTTACGCCGCGCCAGCGGGATACAAGGGATACCCCAGGGGAAACGCGCTGATTACAGTGCAGGATTTGAAGGGTCTGATCGACGCGCGTGACCCGAAACTTGTGCTCGTGGCGGCTCAGAGCAACCTCGAATACCTCCCGGGGCACATACCCGGCGCGCAACAGGTGGACAGACCCGCGATTGCCGCTCCCCCCGAAACCCAATCCGGTGTCGAGGGAAACATCATCAACGCCGCCGAGTTCACCCGACTGGCCCAGTCCCTTGGGATCGACCGGGGCTCCACGGTCGTGATCTATGAGGACCGGTACGACGCTACCCGCTTATGGTGGGCGTTCACCTACTACGGCAAGTCCGACGTGCGGATTCTGGACGGGGGTATCCAGGCATGGAAGGCGGCGGGATTTCCGGTCGAGATCCTGCCCCCGACTGCCAGGCCGAAGCTCGGGAATTTCGTGGCCGCTGTCACACACCCGGCCCTCCGGGTAGACACCTCCGATATAGTGGCGCTGCACGATCACCCGACGGCGCAGTTATGGGATACCCGGAGCCTCAAGGAGTTCACCGGGGAAGAGCAGAAGAGGGGAGCGTACCGCGCGGGACGCATACCGGGGAGCCGACACAGCGAGTGGGTCCTCTTCAAGAAGAAAGAGAACCCGGCCGAGTGGGTGACGGCCGACGAAATGAAGCCCCTGCTGCAGAAGTTTGGGTACGACCGGAAGAAGGACCAGTATTTTTACTGCCAATCCGGGGTCCGCTCGACCCAGGGCATCTTCGCGCTTTACCTTGCCGGCTGGCCGCTGGAGAAGCTGCATAACTACGACAGTTCCTGGATTGGCTGGTCGATGGATGACCGCCTTCCGATGGCAACCGGCCTTCCCTCCGAAGCCACACCTAACCTCGCAGGGAGATGAACAGCGGCGTGATGACCAAGGGCGGCACCGGCGGCGGAATGATGGGCGGCGGCATGATTGGCGACGGATGGGTAACCTCGACGTTCCACGGGATCACGAACGGAGCGAAACATCATGGTCTCGACCTATTCGGATGGCAGCGGCGGGGATCCGCTCTCGATCCAGGTAAAGTAATCCCGTCGAAACGGTCTGGCTGAATGTCACGAAAAACCGGGAGACGGAACGGATACCGCCTCCCGGTTTTTTTCTGTTCAATTCACCACAAACCGTTATCACCATGCCATCGCCTTGATCGGTCCTGATAAAATAAAAAATGAATTTCCTCAAACAACCGCCCTTGGTTTGAGAGGTGTGGCGTGGGACTTGCCCTCCGTTGTGGCGACATTGCCGGGAAGTGTGATTTCAAGGTCTACGGCGAGACAGAAGAAGTAATATTCCTGAAAATCAAGGAGCATATGGAAACATTCCACGGCATCATCGGATTTTCCAAGATCATCAATGAAGAATTTCGTAAGTTCATCCGTCAGGAAATTCCACCGGAATAAGTTGCATCAGCAAACATATCCTCCGATGGAACGTTCAGGAATCGGGGAGAAGGTCAATGGCGAGAAGGTCCGCTCCTGCCATTGCCATCTGTGAGCCAAAGGTGTCACGGAGCCCGTGGACGTGAATTCACAGGATGCCTAAACCAAGAACCTCTGATACTCCTTTACCTGATCGTTGCAATCCGTGATGGCTGAGATCGGCCGAAGGATCCGCTCTGTGACTGGGGAACGGTGGGCCATGTTTGGTATGGACAGAATCTGTTCCCGGATCTCCGGCGCAAGCCGCAGCATGCCCATGATCTGGGTCACCCTGGCGCGGGTAATACCTTCTTGCCGTGCGATCTCGGCCTGACTCGCGACCTTCTCGGATTCCAAGAGAGCTTGCCACTCGATGGCCTTGCGAAGTAGTACCACTACTCTGGGGATCTTCGGTTCCCGAGGCGGTTTGGGATCCCCCCTGCTGGGCAGGGCCACGCTTAGCAATTGGTCCGGGGGCGCCCGGCGCCTCAGGGTACCGATGTTGCCGTTTTCGAACGCCCCCTTAGGCCCGAGGGAAATATCGACCGCCTGTTCGTAAATAGACGTACGGGCACCATTTATGGCGTTTTGTGCGAGGTGGACGATCCGGAAATATATCTCCGGCTCGACCAACCCGGGGCGGGTTCGCAAACTGTTACATATGGGGAGCCAAATATTCCACCGTACGAACCGGGGCCCGGTTCGGTAAACAGTACCAGACCTCGATCGTGCGGCGATCATGGATAAGCACCTTCTTCACCACCCGGCGGAGAAGGTGCTTTTTTTGCGGGTTGGTCCCGTTTGCTATCGTCTCCTCGAACTCGCTCAGAATCCCTGAGAGCATTTCTTTGTCGACCGGCGGGATGGTAAGCCGCGCCTTCCGGGCAGCCAATTCCCGCCGCTCGACCTCGAGTGCCTCGACGGTGGCGGTAAGATCCTTGACCTTCTGATTGCAGAGATCCGGCTTCATGGTCCCGGCCTCGAACGCCTCGAAGTACCGGTCGACCTTGGCTTTCGCCTTGGCGATCTGACCGTCAATCCGGGCGAGCTCCTTCTCCAGGCCCGGCTTCTCCGCAACCAGCAGTTCGTTCGCCTTGGCCCACAGCCGCGCCATGAAGTCCTCGTCCCGAAGCATCGTCCGGATGTCCTTGATGATCGCCGCCTCGAGGAGGTCGGCCCGC